>JBEPWW010000202.1:0-5321 GCA_041642215.1 Salinimicrobium sp.
AACTGCGTCCTGGCAGATGCCTACGCCACTGCTTTTATGGCTATGGGGCTGGAAAGGTCTGTAGCTCTTCTGGAGGAGCTGGAAGAGGTGGATGCATATTTGATCTATTCCGGGGAAGAGGAGATCAGGGAATTCCTTACACCGGGTTTCAAAAAAGACCTGCTGGAGCTTTAAAAGAAAGTTGGTTGGATCTTTAAGAGAAAGTAGTTGAGCAATTACTTTCTGCACACGGGGATGAGCTCTCCTTTCGCCAGCCGGTACCGGTCGACCAGCTCCCGGGACATATTCGCGGTGAGATCTGCTTCTTCTACTTTGAAGCCTATGCTTCTCAGCTTAGCGAAAAAATCCCGACCATACACCCTCACATGATCGTACTGTCCAAAGATCCTGGCTCTTTCCCGGGGATCTGTAATGGAATCATCTTCATAGGTCTTTTCCCGGTCCAGCTCCTGCGGAACCTGTAGAATGGCCGTGCCACCCGGTCGCAGGATCCTGTATAGTTCCTGCATGGCCCTGGTATCATCAGGGATGTGTTCCAGGACATGGTTGCAAAGGATGAAATCGAAACTGTTGTCCCCGAAGGGAAGATTGCAGATATCCGCTTTCACATCGGCCAGCGGGGAGTTGAGATCGGTAGTGGTATATTCCAGGTTCTTCAGCTTTCTAAATCGCTTATAGAAGGCCTGTTCCGGCGCGAAATGCAGTACTTTGTGGGCTCCCGAGAAAAAGTCGGTATGTTCCTTGAGGTACAGCCAAAGCAGCCGGTGGCGTTCCAGGGACAGGGTAGAGGGGGAGAGGACATTCTCCCGCTGCACTTCGTAGCCGTAGGGCAGGAATTTCCTGAAGCTCTTGTTATCGATGGGATCGGTGTACCTGTCGCCCCTAAGGGACAGTGCCAGCAGCGGTCGTACCACGTAACTGAACCTGATCAACAGGGGCCGGGGAATATGGTTAAGGAGGTACTTAAAGCTTTTTCTGATCATACTTTGATATCACCCCAGTTCTCTCCGGATTTGATCCTGTACAACTGCATTTCTGAAACCCCGAATTGTTTGGCCAGTACCCTGATGCGGGTTTTGCGGTTAGGGTCCAGCAATTTCTTTTTTAGGATGGTTGCCTGGGCGTAGGTAAGCTTTGAGTAGCATTTGATGGTGCCCAGTTTGCGTTTCTTTTTATTCTCTTTTACCTGCGGGTTATCCTGCTGGTGCGCGGTCCATTCTTCCTTGGTCACCCAGGCCAGGTTGCTCACCTGGTTCTCGGTCTTGATATAGTTCTTGTGGATGACGAACTGGTCATTTTCCTTCTTCTTCAGGAATAGCTCGGCCACCACCCGGTGGATATAACAGGCTTGTTTTTTTCCGTTCTTCAAATTCGCGACAAAGGTGAGGAAGCCCTGTGATTTTCCACCTTTCAGGAGCTCTCCTTCGGGTTTCTTAACGTAGCTTACCACGCGGCCGTAATTCGAGATATCATATCTGAACCGATCCTGCCAGGTTTCTTTTCTGTAGGGTTTCCACCTTTCTTGTCGGAAGTTTTTAATCATGAACTGTAAAGTTGCTGGCCCGGAATTCGTCCTCTTCATTGCTTGTGATCCCAAGGGCCTCATAAATATAGTGAAAAGTTGAAAGCAATTCCGGTTTTCCGTCAATTAGTGCCACGTCATGTTCAAAATGGGCACTGGGGAGGTTATCTGCCGTAAGTATGGTCCAGCCGTCGCGCAATTGTTTGATGCGGTGGGTCCCGGCATTGATCATAGGCTCAATGGCCACGACCATTCCTTCAATAAATTTCTTGCCCCGGCCTCTTTTTCCATAGTTAGGCATTTCAGGATCCTCATGCATCTTCCTTCCCAGGCCGTGACCTACCAGTTCACGAACCACTCCATAGCCATGTTTCTCTGCGTACTGCTGGATGGCGAAGCCTACATCCCCAACCCGGTTACCGGCTTTGAACTGTCTGATCCCTACATAAAGGGATTCTTTGGTCACATCCAGGAGTTTCTGTGTTCCGGGATCGATCTCCCCAATAGGGAAGGTGTAGGCATGATCGCCGTAGAAATCGTTCTTCCTGGCCCCGCAATCAATGGAAATAATATCGCCTTCGGCTAAAGGGGTGTCATTGGGGATCCCATGCACTACCTGTGCATTCGGGCTCATGCAAAGGGTGTTGGGAAAGTCATACATGCCCAGGAACCCCGGTTCTGCGCCATGGTCCCTGATGAATTCCTCGGCCAGTTTGTCCAGGTGAAGAGTAGTCACACCGGGCTTGATCTCTTTGGCCAGCATGCCCAGGGTTTTGGAAACGATGAGGGCGCTTTCCCGCATTAGTTCTATCTCTTCTCTTGTCTTAGGTATGATCATTATTATATTTTAAAAAGTTGTAGGAGCCCGGATTTTTTCTTCTGAAGTTTTTGAGCTTTTTCGTTACTGCTGGTCAGTTGATGATAGATCTCTCCCCAGGGAGGTAATCCATTGATATTCCTGTCATCAATAAACAGGTCGGCCAGGATCTTGCGACTAATGCTGTTGTCAAAATCCTCTTCGGGATAGCTTTTGTTGATCGCATAGAAAGTGATGCCTTTTGCCTCGCAGAACTCTATGGCCTCCTGTAGCTTTATGCCGCTGCGGTAGGTCCAGAGGATGATCTGGTGTCCTTCCTGCTGTAGCCTGTGCAGGGTCTCAAAAGCGAACAGGATAGGTTTTCCTATCTCAGGGTACCGGTTTTCCACCAGGGTACCATCAAAATCCACTGCTATGGTCAATAATTTAGACATATGACAAAATTAAAAAGAATGGGTCAAATCAGGGCAATCACCGGGCGTTGTTTTACATAAAATTAGTCTGTCCTGCTAAAATCAGTCCAGCCAGGCGTGTTTATACGCTTTTCCCGAAACTATTCTGGCGATATCATCTTCCAGGGTTTCCCTTGGGAATTCCACGAAACGGTTCACCTCTTTCCCGTTCCTGTAAAAAATGATGGTCGGTACCCGTTCTACTTCATAATGGGCTTGCAGCCCCCCGGGGAGGGTCTTGTCCAGACGTACCGCCTCGATCTCCACTTTTGAAGGATCCCCGCCGCCGAGTTCCAGTAGTTTAAAGAACCGGGGAACTTCACGCTGGCTATCGGCACACCAGGTCCCCATGAAGATCTTTACATCATATTCGCCAATGTTATTCTTAATAACCGCGAGATCTTCTTCATTAGGGCTGTAGCTTTTATAATGCGCGTTGTACCAGAAATCGTGGGGGGGGAGCAGGAGATCATCTTTTGATATTTCTCCTACCATCACCCAGGGATCATTGCTATCATTGCCGGCCGGTACTTCAGCAGTGGTTTGCGGGGCCTTATGGCTTCCGCAGCCTGTGATGGCGATCAACAGGACTAATAAGATCAGGTTCTTCATTCTATATTAAGGGTTCTTCAGTCATTAATTCAGGCTTCGCAAGCCCCATCAGTTTCAGGATGGTGGGGGCAATATCCCCCAGTTTACCGCTTTTTATGGCAGTGATGTCCTTATCCACCAGGATCAGCGGCACGGGATTGGTAGTGTGGGCGGTATTGGCGCTTCCGTCTGCATTCAACATGAGTTCACTGTTCCCGTGGTCTGAGATGACCAGGACTGTATAGTCATTTTCTATTGCCGCGTTCACCACATCCCGGGTGCAGGCATCCACCGTTTCGCAGGCTTTTACCGCTGCATCAAAATCCCCGGTATGTCCCACCATGTCGGGATTGGCAAAGTTCAGGCAAACGAAATCGGCAGTTTTGCCCTGTATCTCGTGGACGATCTTATCCCGTACTTCATAAGCGCTCATTTCGGGTTGCAGGTCATAGGTAGCCACCTTCGGGGAATTCACCATGATCCTTTTCTCTCCTTCAAAAGGTTCCTCCCTTCCGCCGGAAAAGAAAAAGGTCACATGTGGGTATTTTTCGGTTTCCGCAATGCGTATCTGGGTTTTTCCCTCGCGGGCCAGGACCTCTCCCAGGGTGTCCTGAATATTATCCTTGGTGTAGATCACCTTTATATTTTCAAAGGTTTCATCATACCGGGTCATGGTCACATAATAAAGCTTCAATTTCTTCATATTGTGCTCAGGGAAATCCTGCTGTGACAGGGCCTGGGTAAGCTGCCTCCCGCGATCTGTGCGAAAGTTGAAAAAGATCACCACTTCGTCTTCTTTTAAAGTGGCCACGGGGGCACCCGCTGCATCGGTAAGCACAATGGGTTTGATAAATTCATCAGAGACGCCTTCATCATAGCTGTTTTGAATGGCTTCGGAAGCATTTCCGGTCTTTTCTCCTGTTCCGTGAACGATAAGATCGTAGGCTTGTTTGGTCCGTTCCCAGCGCTTATCCCGGTCCATCGCGTAGTATCTTCCTACTACAGAGGCCAGTTTCCCGTTGGTCGCCTGGAGATGGTCCTGCAGTTCCTCAATGAATCCTTTTCCTGAAAATGGGTCCACGTCACGCCCGTCTGTAAAGGCGTGTACATATTTCTCCTTCACGCCGAAGCTTTCCGCGGCCGTAAGCAGTCCTTTCAGGTGTTTGATATGCGAGTGCACGCCGCCGTCACTCACGAGTCCCATGAAATGTACGGGTTTGTTCTTTGTTTTGGCATAATGGAAAGCCTGCTCCAATACCGGCTCCCTGATGAGGGTATCGTTGTCTACTGCCATGTTGATTTTGGCCAGGTCCTGGTAAACGATCCTCCCGGCCCCCAGGTTCATATGGCCCACCTCAGAATTTCCCATTTGTCCTTCCGGTAAACCTACGTTCATGCCGTCTGTTGTGAGAACGGCATTGGGATATTTTTCGAATAAGGAATCTATATAAGGAGTCCTGGCTTTGGCGATGGCAGAAACCTCAGGGTCCTGAGGAATGCCCCAGCCGTCCAGGATCATCAGGATGACTTTCTTGTTCATGGTAAAAATTTTCGCAAAGATAGGAAACTCAGGACGGAACCCTGTTCTAATGTTTTCTAAAATATGCATTTACCCGGGCTGGTGCAAGTCTTTGGGGCGATAGGGATTTTTAACTAAAAATTACCTTCTTTTTTACAATAAAATAAGAAATGAACGTTCTACACCACAGGGGCCTCTATTGAGTAAAAGGCTTGTTTTTAGTGCATTATTCGGGATTTTAATCAGTTTGGTATGACCTTTGAAACAATATAGGCATTAACGAACTTTAACAACTTTCTATGATCAACAAACTAACCATTCTGGCAGTATTCATAACTGCGTCTTTCGCTTTTACCACCAAATCAGAACTATTTGAAAACACTCCTAAAGAGGAGATCACGGAGAACTCCATAACTGCAG
>JBEPWW010000203.1:0-5305 GCA_041642215.1 Salinimicrobium sp.
TTTCTGAAGCATAGAAATTAAAAGATCATTTTTTTGTATAACAAATCCCTGTTCGAAAGAATGGGGATTTTTTTTCACCCCTGAAGCTGTTTCGATTCAGCAGCATGACCATCCCGACAGGTGTTATTTTTTCTGAAAATTCCACGCGAGGGAATTCCAGGAGAACGGGAATTCCTAATGGAGGTAAAACTACCTGTTCCTCCAGAAGAATGGCGTTAGAAGTATAAGGACAGTAAATAGTTCCAGTCTTCCAATAAGCATAAGAAAAGCACACCACCATTTTCCCGCGGGGGGTAAAACATCAAAATTATTGACCGGTCCCAGCGCTCCAAAGGCCGGCCCTATGTTTCCCAAAGAAGAGGCTGCGCCACCAATTGCCGTTTCCATGTCAAGCCCCATGAAGGCCAGAACGACCGACCCAAGGATGAAGGATAGCATATAAAGGATGAAAAATCCAAGCACATTAAATACAATGTCATTCCCAATAGCTTTCCCGTTGAAGCGTACCGGAAGAACGGCATTGGGGTGAAGCGTGCGCTGGAATTCAGTGATCCCATTCCTAATGAGGATCACATGTCGCATCACCTTTACACCCCCAGCTGTAGATCCCGCAGATCCTCCCAGGAAGAACATTCCGAAGAAGAAAACAGTAAGGAAAGGTGTCCAGAGCGTGTAATCTGCCGTAACAAATCCGGTAGTGGTCACGATGGCCAGCACCTGGAAAAGAGCATGTCGGAAAGCGCTTTCAGCCTCTCCCCAAACCTGTGGGTGTTCTATGGAAGACAGCCCCATATCTGCCTGAAAATAGATCACTACAGCAGCAATAAGGGAAAACAGCCCCACAAAAGAAGCATACCACCTGAATTCGTCGTTATGCAGCACCTTCTGTACGCGGCCTTTAAACCCGAAATAACTCATTACAAAATTCGTTCCCGCCAGGAACATGAAAACAATGATAATATATTGGATAAGGGGATTGTCGTTCCAGTAGGCTGCACTCGCGTTTTTGGTTGAAAAACCTCCTGTGGCCATGGTACTCAGGCCATGGTTCATGGCGTCGAACATTCCCATTCCTGCAGCTTTTAGCAAAACTGTTTCTGCCAGGGTAAGCCCCACATAAATAAGCCAAAGGCGCTTGGCGGTATCGGTTATCCTTGGTTTCAGCTTATCTGCGCTGGGCCCCGGAGATTCTGCCGAAAACATCTGCATCCCTCCAATTCCCAGCAAAGGCAAAATAGCGATGGCCAGCACGATGATCCCCATACCACCAATCCAGTGGGTAAGGCTTCTCCAGAACAGTACTCCCTTTGGAATGGATTCAATATCATTCAGGATCGAGGCACCGGTAGTGGTGTACCCAGACATGGTTTCAAAAAATGCATTGGTGAAGGAAGGAATGGATTCACTGATGACATATGGCAGGGTACCACTTAAGGCCATAAAGATCCAGCCAAAGGTGACCACAATATATCCTTCCCTTTTTTTGATCTCCTTACGGTGCCCTCGTGTAAAGAACATCAGGAACATTCCCGTAAAAATGGTGATCAAAGAAGCGGTAGCGATCTGCATGGTCACCCCGTCCTCATAATACCAGCTAATTATTACGGCAAGAAGCATAAATCCGCCGTTACACAGCAAAAGAAATCCCATGATATGGGAAATGATCTGATAGTTAAGACGCGGCATTACAAGAACATTTTTTCCACTTTGTTAATAGAACGCGGCAGGCAACAAACCACTACCCGGTCCCCCGCTTTTATAAGAAAATCCCCCAGGGCGATCTGCCCCTCCCCTTTTCTTATCACCCCTCCAATAATGGCAGAGCGGGGAAAATCAAGGTTCTTGATCTTTTTATCGGTTACTTTAGAGGACGGTTTCACGATAAATTCAAGCAATTCGGCATTCATATTGTTGAGGCGGGTCATGGCAACCACCTCCCCTTTTCGAATGTACCTGAAAATATTATTGGCCGCCAGGAGCTTCTTATTGATAAGGGTATCTATCCCGATGGAATGGCTTAACTGAAAATAGTCCATATTCTCAACCAGAGCAATGGTACGTTTCACGTTCTTTGACTTCGCCACCAGGCAGGTCATGATATTGGTTTCTGAATTCCCGGTCACCGCGATAAAGGCATCCATATCCTGAATATTTTCCTCATCCAGCAACTCCACATTTCTTCCATCCCCATGTATCACCAGGGCCCGTGGCAATTCTTCGGCAAGGTCGAAAGCAATATTCTTGTTGCTTTCTATCAATTTTACCCGCATATGGTTCTCACACAGATCAATGGTAGTTTTTCTCCCTATTTTACTGCCCCCCAGGATCATCACATCTTTAATATCATGCTTCACTTTTCCAGTAAGCTTATATAGCTCGTCCACGCCCCCTTTGGTAGTGATAAAATAAACCTGGTCCCCTTCCTTGAACTGGGTATCCCCCCGGGGTATGAGTGAGTACTGGGTACCAAAACGTTGTATGGCGATAGGCATGAAATGAACCCCCGGAAAAATCTGGGCTGCTTCCTTTACCATCTTTCCCACAAAGGCAGCAGTTCTGGACAGGCTAAGACCTACCATGGTCAGCGCCCCGTCCTCAAATTCGTAACTATCATTAAAGGCCGACTGGTTCAACAGGAGTTCGATCTCCCGGGCCGCCAGGGCTTCAGGCGAAATAAGTTCATCGATCCCAAACTGGGTAAACCCAAGCTCCTCCTTGTTTTCCAGAAATTCAGTATTTGCGATCCGGGCAATGGTGCGCTTCGCTCCCAATTGCTTTGCCAGCACACAAACCGTAATATTGGTGGTTTCACTAGAAGTCACTCCTATTACAAGGTCCACGTTCTTCACCTGCGCTTCCTTTAGCACTGCAATGGAGGTAGCATCGCCTTTAATGGTACGGATATCCAGATGGGTATCTGCGTAGATCAAATGCTCCTTGTTATTGTCGATCAAGGTAATATCCTGAGATTCATAGGATAGCAGTTTCGCTAAATGAAAGCCCACTTCACCGGCACCGGCAATTATTATCTTCATACAGGAAAATTATCTTCAAGAAGAACAAAGGTACGGTATTTAGCTGAATCAAAACAAAATACCATTTAACAAAAAATCGAACTATAAAAGCCAGTTGAGTGATAAAATGTATCTTTGTCAAAATTTTCATAATGGCGAAAAAGATCACTCCTTATAAAGATTCTGAGCTGAACAAAAAAAAGCAGGTAGAGAAAATGTTTGACACCATCTCAACCAATTATGACGGGTTAAACCGGGTCATATCCTTTGGGATCGATGTAAAATGGCGTAAAAAAGTAGTCAGGATCGTGGAAAAAACAAATCCCGATGCTGTGCTTGATATCGCTACCGGAACCGGAGACCTGGCCATTAACCTGGTAAAGACCGGTGCCTCCAGGATAGTTGGACTGGATATCTCTGAAGGAATGCTGAGCGTGGGACGAAAAAAGATCGCTCAAAAAGGTCTTTCTGAAAAGATCGAAATGGTCCAGGCAGATTCTGAAGCCCTGCCTTTTGAGGATAACACGTTTGATGCCATTACCGTTGCCTTTGGGGTACGTAATTTTGAAACCCTCGAAAAAGGCCTTAGGGAGATCTCACGGGTACTAAGACCCGGTGGGGTGTTCGTGGTTCTTGAAACTTCTGTCCCCACAAAGTTCCCTTTTAAACAGGGCTATCATTTCTATACCAGAAACCTCCTGCCCCTGATAGGGAAATTGTTTTCAAAAGACAAAGTAGCTTATTCGTATCTAAGCGAAAGTGCAGCTGCTTTTCCATATGGAGAGGCCTTCAACAATATTTTAGCAAAAACAGGGTTTACTAATATAGAACATAAACCCCAAACTTTTGGAGTAGCTACCATTTACACTGCCTCCAAGTAACTATATGAAGCAGCTTTTCATTATTCCTTTGTTCCTCTTTTTCGCTCTGCCTGCCCAGGCCCAGATTTTTAGTGGGGAAAAAGTAATAAACAACCCGAATTTTGATAAGCAGCGATGGTCCTGGGGATATTTCCTGGGATTTAACACCTACGATTTCAATTTCGACTATAAGGAGATCCCGGATAACCCTTATTATCAAAAAGACTTTTCAGCAGACAGGACGGTGGGCTTCAATGTAGGTCTGGTAGGAAACCTGAGGCTGGGGGAACACCTGGACCTGCGACTGGAACCCGGTGTTTCTTTCAACCGCATTAATTTCCAGTTCTTTAAAGCCGATGCCAATACTTTTAGGGAGATCAATTCCACCTATGTACACGTGCCGCTCTTGTTGAAATTTTCAACCAAACGGCTGAATAATTTCAAGCCTTTTGTTGTGGGAGGGTTATCTACTTCCATTAATTTGTCCAGCAATGAATTCAATCCCGATGACAATAAAGCGGGGCAGTTTAGGATGGCGACAAATTCCTATTATTACGAAATTGGGATCGGGATCGACCTGTATCTTTATTACTTCAAGTTCACCCCCAGCCTTCGCGGGGTATTTGCCCTTAACGATGAGTTGATACGGGATGAAAATCCAGACAGTATTTTTACCCGTAATGTAGACAAGATGTCTTCCAGGGGGGTCTTTCTTAATTTTACTTTCCAGTAATTACCTTCGCCTGAATTCACTCAGGAGTACCGCTGTGGCTGTGGCAACGTTCAGGCTTTCTGCCTGGTGGGTCTCCCCGAACTGAGGAATATTGAGTTTTCTGTTGATATATTTTGAAACCCCCGGGCTGATCCCGTTTGCTTCATTACCCATTACCAGGATCCCCTCCTGCCGGAATGTTGCTTCATACACATTTTCCCCTTCCAGAAAGGCTCCAAATACCGGCCTATCAGGCCCTGCCCCCGCCAGGAATTCTTCCAGGTCCATGTAGTTGATGTTCACCCGCGCGATAGATCCCATGGTGGCCTGCACCACTTTAGGATTATAGCAATCAACTGTTCCCTGTGAACAGATGAGGTCATTCACTCCAAACCAGTCACACAGGCGAATGATGGTGCCCAGGTTCCCCGGGTCCTGCACCTCATCAAGGGCCAGCACCAGGCCCGAAAGACTGGCAGCCACAGGCGGGGGAATATGAAAAACAGCCAAAGCGGTCTGAGGGGTGGAAAAACGGCTTATCTTCTTCAATTCATCCTCAGTCAGAAAAAATGTTTTGTCTTTTTCAGCCTCATAAATATCCTGGGTAGTAAAAAGGGAATGAAGCTCGAAAGAGGAATGCAGCAGCTCAGAAATGGCTTTTTTCCCTTCTGCCAGGAACAATTGATGTTTCACCCTGTACTTTTTTTGAGCAAGAGAAT
>JBEPWW010000204.1:0-5272 GCA_041642215.1 Salinimicrobium sp.
AGGTAAAATTCAAGGTGGTTGAGAACCGACTTGAAATCAGGTTATCCCTGGATAATATCTGGTCAAAGGATAATACCCTCATAAAAGTTTATGCTCAAAATGTCCATACCATAGACGCCAGCCAGGGCACGCGGGTTGAGGTCACAAAAACCTTGGAGGGCAGCAGTCTGGTGTTCAGGGCACAGGAAGGTTCTTATATTGCCGCCCGCATCCAGGCAGACCGGGTCAGTTCAAAGGCCGTAACTGCGGGACAGATCGAACTTACCGGCCGCGCCCGACAACAGGAAGTAGATCTTAACACGGGAGGACAATTCTTTGCGACTGATCTTAAAACGAAAGAAACAGAAATTTATACGGGGACCGGAGCAAAGGCGGATATTTTTAGCACTGACTATTGTAAGGCTACGGCAAAATTTGGGGGGACTGTGAGGGTCTTTGGTAATCCTGAAGTTCTGGACCATAAAACCAGCCTGGGAGGGAAGATTTTAGAAATGAACTAAAATACTACCTTTGTCAAAATTAAAAAATTGTAATGCTTCAAGATATTTTGGCAGCCATCCCCCTGGGATTCTTTCTTGCTTTTCTATTGGGCCCGGTATTTTTCGTGCTTCTTGAGACTGCAGCAATAAAAGGATTTAGGGCAGCCATTTCTTTTGATGCAGGGGTGATTTTTGCCGATATCGTATTCCTGATTATTGCCTATCTGAGTACCACTAAGCTGTTGAACAGCATAAAGGATGATCCGGCCCTTTTTATTTTTGGAGGCGGTATCTTAATGACCTACGGGATCATACAGTTCATACAGACCAGAAAGGTGCTTCATCATGAAGAAGTGCCTGAAATCCAGAAGCTTAATAAAAGAGATTATCTTGGACTCGCTGCCAAAGGTTTCCTGCTCAATTTTATTAATATAGGGGTACTTGGTTTCTGGCTGGGCCTCATAATCGTATTTGGTCCCCAGATGGAAATGGAACCCGGCAGGATCACGCTTTTCTTTAGCAGTGTCCTCGGGACTTATCTTATTGTTGATATCTTTAAAATTCTACTGGCCAAAAAGCTTAATCGCAAGCTAACTCCAAATCGTATTTACCTGTTGAAAAAGGGCATAAGTGTTATTCTGGTGGTTTTTGGGGTATTTCTTATTGGACAGGGATTGGTTCCCCAGGAAATGAATAAAATTCAAGATCAAATCGATAACATGACTCCTGAAGCAGGGGATGAAGCTACTACTTCAAGAGAGGCTTTTTAAGCCGGCATTATTTATTTAATGGCCTTCTTTACCTGGTTTTTTTCAAAAGCATTAGAAGCGTCTATAAGGACTTATTCTTGAATTATTTCCAATTAGCAGTAGGTGGTTTTTTCTAATTTTTCAGAAACTGCAATGCCCAAAGTTTCGGTTTAAGGGTATAAAAAAAGCTCCTAATGAAGGAGCTTAATTCTTTGAGGCATCGAGCGGATTCGAACCGCTGTACAAGCTTTTGCAGAGCTCTGCCTAGCCACTCGGCCACGATGCCAATAATTTTGGAAGGCAAATGTAATAAAATTTTTTAAGTGCACCATCTTTTTAAAAAGGCGATGCTGCAATCCTTCTTATTATCTGTTCTTACTTCTTCTCACGGTCACCATTTCCACATTCCCACCTATTGGAGGATTGATCTTGGAGACATCTACCGTGACTTTTTGGACGATCAGTAATTCTTCAAGTATCCTGTTGAGGATTCGTTCTGCTACCGTTTCCAGAAGTTTTGAGCGAATCATCATTTCTTCCTTTACTATCCTGTTCAAATGGACATAATCGATAGTGTCCTTCAAGTCATCGGTTTTGGCCGAAAGGGAAAGGTCTCCCTTTACATTTAAATCTACCCGGTAATCACTGCCTATTTTACCTTCTTCATCCAGACACCCGTGATAGGCAAAAACTTTAATATTCTTTAGACGTATGCTTCCCACAATATTTTTTTGCGAAGATAAAAACTATTCCAAAGACAAATTGGAGTTTAAGGAAAACATTGCGGCAATCTTCTTTTTTCATACTGTTATCTATGCCTTAGTTCCTATTTGATCTTTATTTTAATTAATTTTGAGCCTTAAAAGAATTTTGAAAAAGTATGTCTGAAGAAAAGAAAGGCCTCAATTTCATTGAGCAGCTTATAGAAGAAGATCTGAGAAATGATTTTAACAGGGATGAACTGCAGTTTAGGTTCCCTCCCGAGCCCAACGGCTATCTGCACATTGGGCATGCAAAATCCATTTGCCTTAATTTTGGGCTGGGTAAAAAATACAATGCACCGGTCAACCTTCGGTTTGATGATACCAACCCTATAAAGGAAGAACAGGAATATGTAGATGCTATTAAGGAAGATGTCGAATGGCTGGGCTTTGAATGGTCAAAAGAATGTTATGCTTCCGACTATTTTCAGCAGTTATATGACTGGGCGGTACAGATGATCAAAGACGGATATTCGTATGTGGATAGTCAGCCTTCCGCAGTGATCGCCGAGCAAAAAGGGACCCCCACCCAACCGGGGAAGAACAGTCCTTACCGGGACAGGTCTGTAGAAGAGAACCTGGAGCTTTTTGAGCAAATGAAGAACGGCGAAACCACAGAGGGTGCCCATGTGCTCAGGGCTAAGATCGATATGTCTTCTTCAAACATGTTAATGAGGGATCCCGTGATGTACAGGAGCCTGCACAAAAAACACCACCGTACGGGAACAGATTGGATGATCTATCCTTTGTATGACTGGGCTCATGGACAGAGTGATTACATGGAAAGTGTTTCGCATTCCTTCTGTACACTCGAGTTTGTGATGCACCGGGAATTGTACGACTGGTTCCTGGACAGGGTCTATGAAGAGGGAAAAACCAGGCCTAAACAACGCGAATTTGCGAGGCTGAACCTGAGTTACACCATTATGAGCAAAAGAAAACTGGCAGAACTGGTGAACCAAAAGATCGTTTCCTCATGGGATGATCCACGTATGCCGACTATTTCGGGATTAAGAAGAAGGGGGTATACTCCGGCTTCCATTCGAAAGTTTGCCGAGACTATTGGAGTGGCAAAAAGGGAAAATGTGATAGATGTTTCCTTGCTGGAGTTCTTTATAAGGGAAGATCTAAATAAAATAGCACCACGTGTGATGGCGGTTCTGGATCCTGTTAAGCTCGTAATAACCAATTATGCCGAAGGGGAGGAAGAATGGCTGGAGGCCGAAAATAACCCGGAAGATGAAGCAGCCGGTAAAAGAAATCTGCCATTCTCAAGGGAATTATATATTGAGCAAGACGATTTCAAGGAGGAGGCCAACCGAAAATTCTTCCGGCTTACCCTGGGGAAAGAAGTACGCCTGAAAAATGCTTATATCATAAAAGGGGAGAAGGTGATCAGGGACGAAGAAGGAAAGATCACAGAGATCCACTGTACTTATGATCCTAAGAGCCGAAGCGGCAGCGGTACTGAAGAATCCATGCGAAAGGTCAAAGGGACCCTGCACTGGGTTTCTGCCAAACATGCCTTACAGGCAGAAGTGCGGCTGTATGACCGGTTGTTTATGGTGGAAGCACCCGACGCTCATAAGGAAAAAGATTATATGGAGTTCCTTAACCCAGATTCACTTAAGGTTGTCAACGCTTTTATTGAACCGGGACTCAACGAGGTGAAACCTATGGATCATTTCCAGTTCCAGCGTATAGGGTACTTCAATGTGGATAAGGAAAGCACTCCTGAAAAAATTGTATTTAACCGCACCGTAGGTCTTCGGGATTCCTGGGCGGGTAAAAATAAAAATTAAGACCCCGGCAATTAAGATTAATTAAGGATTGATGTAGGGATATTAACCGGTTGTTAACAGGAGGGCACTAGGCATTATTTTATATTTGAAGTTAGTATTAACCTAAACAACCATAAAAATCATGGCAAATACAGGATCGACCTTTTTAGCATTATTAACCGGAGCGGCTATAGGAGCCGGGCTTGGTTTATTATATGCTCCTGACAGCGGAGAAGAAACCAGGAGAAAACTGGGTGATAATGCACGTAAAGCACAGGACAATCTTAATCGTCAATATAGAGAAACATCGTCAAATCTTTCCGAGAAAGCCAGACAGGCTAAAATGGATTTTGAGAACAGACTTGAAGAAACCCTGTCATCTGCCAGTCACAAGGCAGATGAAGTGTTGAGTGGTCTGGAAGCCAAGCTGGAAGAATTAAAAAGACAGAACGCTAAATTCAAGAGGGAAAATAAAGGTGAAGCTGAAACTTCATCTGATAATGCTGTAGTCTAGAAATGGCATTTGAAAGAATAACAGATAACATACGCTGGTTAAATGAGAACGTGCGCTCCTTTGCTAAAAGCAGTGCGGAGTATTATAAGCTGGAACTGTTCAACAAGACAATGAAAGGGGCCACATCACTGATCAATGGATTGGTGATTGGCTTTTTTGCCTTGTTTTTTGTTATTTTCCTGTCGGTAGCCGTAGCTGTTTTGCTGAGTAGTCTAATAGGCATTCCCAGCATAGGTTTCTTTATTGTGGCCGGTTTTTACCTGTTATTGATCCTTATCATGAAATTCTGGGGTGCTTCCTATATAGAGAAAACCATGCTGGTAAAGACATCGAGGAAGGTTTTTAATAAGGAGGAAGAAGAGGAGATCAAGAAGACCCACCCGGAGTTTACAAGCCCGACCAAATTTAACGATGAAGATGTTGTAGAAAATGAGAGAGTATAAAAATTTTGACGAAATAGAACGCGATCTTAGACTACTTAAGCTTCAACAGGAGATTGATAAGGAAAAGATCATTTTGAGCTATAATCAGACTAAAAAAAGCCTTTCCCCAATGTCTATACTTAAAAGTGCCGGAGGTGCTTTTCTAAAATCCACACTTATTCTGAAAGGGACCACTAAGATCCTCGATTTTATTGGCAGTAAACTGCCGCGATAGTCAGCGCGGTTTTTCCTATTCCCCCGTCTTCTCAGAATTCCCTTTTTTCTGTTCTCTTTTCTTTTTTTCTTTTAAAGCATTATCCCTTTTCATGGCTTCCCCAATTTGGTTAGAGGCTGTAAAGGAGGCGATCATATTATTGAGCATATCACTACCTGTTTGCGGAGAATTAGGCAGCAGGATAAGGTTGCTTTGCGTTTCTTCTCCCAGGGACTGGAGCGTGTCATAATGCTGGGTGACCACTATAAGGGCAGAGGCTTCCTGGGAGTTGATGCCCACATTGTTAAGCACATCCACGCTTTCCTCCAGGCCGCGGGCGATCTCCCGGCGT
>JBEPWW010000205.1:0-1822 GCA_041642215.1 Salinimicrobium sp.
TAAATAATATGATTTTTATGAAACGATTTTTTTTAGCTTTTGCTTTATTAGCAACCGTAGGGGCTACGGCCCAGAACAACACCTCCTATTGGCAACAACATGTCGATTATTCCATGAATGTGGATATGGATGTAAACAATTTCCAGTATACCGGAGACCAGGAACTGGTCTATACCAACAATTCTCCAGATACCCTGAAAAGGGTATTTTACCACCTCTATTTTAACGCCTTCCAGCCGGGAAGTGAAATGGATGTTCGTTCCAGAACGATCTCAGACCCAGATCGCAGAGTAGGTGATCGTATTGCAAACCTTCCTCCGGAAAAACAGGGATATCTCAGGATCAACTCCCTCAGCAGGAACGGGCAGGCTTTACAGTATGAGGAAGTAGGGACCGTGCTGGAAGTGGAACTGGATAAACCCATTCTTCCCGGAGAAAAAGCGACCTTCAACCTGGAATTTGAAGGACAGGTGCCCGAACAGATCCGCAGGTCGGGAAGAGAGAGTGCAGAAGGAGTGGCCCTTTCCATGACCCAATGGTTCCCTAAAATGGCCGAATATGATTTCGAAGGCTGGCATGCAGATGCTTATATTGGAAGGGAATTTCATGGTGCCTGGGGAGATTATGATGTAAAGATCAGCATTGACAAAACCTATACTGTGGGTGCTACCGGGGTTCTTCAAAATGCCAATGAGATTGGTCATGGCTATGAAGATGAAGGTGTAAAGGTGAAGCGAAACAGAAGAGGAGATAAACATACCTGGCACTTTATAGGAGAAAAGGTACATGATTTCTCCTGGGCCGCAGATCCCGAGTATATCCACGACAAACGTACGGCAGCAGATGGTACCGTGCTCCATTTCCTTTATAAAGATAACCCGGAGATAAAGGAGAACTGGAAAAACCTGCAGCCCAAAACAGAAGAATTTCTATTGTTCTTTAACGAGCACATAGGACCTTATCCATGGCCGCAGTATTCTGTTATCCAGGGGGGTGATGGCGGTATGGAATATGCCATGCTCACCCTTATCACCGGGGAAAGGAATTTTGGAAGTCTGGTAGGCGTAACCGCTCATGAACTTGCTCATGCGTGGTTCCAGCATTTATTGGCTACCAATGAAAGTAAACACGAATGGATGGATGAAGGTTTTACCAGCTATATTTCTTCCCTGGCAATGGATGAAGTGATGGACCTGAACCATGAGAACCCATACGCAGGTTCTTATTCAAGTTATATCAGGCTGGCCAATTCAGGGATCGAACAACCACAGACCACCCATGCAGACCGCTATACCCATAATGCAGCCTATGGAGCTTCGGCCTATTCCAAAGGTGCGGTATTCCTGGCTCAACTGGGATATATCATCGGCGAAGACAATCTTCAAAAAACCCTTAAGCGGTATTATGACGAGTGGAAATTCAAACATCCTACTCCCAATGATTTCCTGAGAGTGGCAGAAAAAGTCTCGGGTGCCGAACTCGACTGGTACCTCATGGACTGGACCCAGACCACCAATACTATTGATTATGCCGTCACAGATGTTCAGGAGAATGACAACCAGACAGAGATCACCCTGGAACGCATCGGGGAAATGCCAATGCCTGTAGAGGTCAATGTAACTTATAAAGACGGAACTGAAGACCTGGTATACATTCCATTACGGATGATGCGCTGGGAAAAACCGGCAGAGAATGGCCAGGATAGAATTGTTGAAGAGAACTGGGCGTGGGCCTATCCAACTTATAGTTTTAATATAGACAGGCCAAAAAGTGAGATCTCTTCCATCGAAATTGATCCTTCCCAAAGAATGGCAGATGTCAA
>JBEPWW010000205.1:1832-5268 GCA_041642215.1 Salinimicrobium sp.
GGAAAACAATATGTACTCAAGTCAGTAAGAACCCACATTCTGATATTCCAAAAAAGCCCTTCTATAATAGAAGGGTTTTTTTTTTGCTTAATAATTATGATTCCCGGCAGGTATAAAAACAATACAATGCCTAATTTTACCTCATGGATGAGACATTCGGAAAAAAAGAAAAGCTAAAGAGCCAGGTCCTGATAACCCGTTTATTTGCTGAAGGGAGATCGATCAATAAATACCCCCTTAAACTTGTTTATATTCCCCTGTCCCAGAATGAACCGCCACATCTTAAGACAGCTGTTTCTGTACCGAAAAGGAACTTTAAAAAAGCAGTGGAAAGGGTTTATTTAAAGAGGCTCATGCGGGAAGCATTCAGAAAAAATAAGTATCTTGTAACCAGTGATTTAAAATCTTCATTTGCATTGATGTTCATTTATACGGCCCGGGAGAAAGTATCCTATGAAAGGCTGGTATTCGCAACTGAGGATATTCTTAAAAGATTGTCGGAAAGGATAACACAAAAGGATGATGAAAAACGCATTTAGCAAAAAAGTAGTAGTCGCGGGCATAGGGGCTGTTCTTTTTTTTAGTACGGTAAGCTATAGGGCAGATTTTTTCGAAATTGCCAAACAAATAGAGATCTTTACTACCTTGTTCAAAGAGCTCAACATGAATTATGTGGACGAAACGAACCCGGCGGAGTTAATGGATACTGCCATTACCGCTATGCTGCGTGATCTCGATCCCTACACCCATTACTGGAATGAGCAGGAAGTACAGGCCGCCAGGATCAACAGCTCAGGCGAATACACGGGTATAGGAGCAACTGTAGGGATAAGGGACAACAAAATTACCATTATTGAGCCCTATAAGGACTACCCGGCAGATAAGGCAGGATTAAAAGCCGGAGATGAGATTATCAGGATTGGAGATATAACGGTAGCCGATTTTGATCAAAATGCAGGAGAACTTATCAAAGGAGCTCCAAATACCAGGGTGGATCTTACCTACAAAAGGCAGGGAGTAATAAAAAACACGACCCTTACCCGGGGTGCCATTGAGATAAAAGCTGTGCCTTTTTTTAAACTACTTGATAATGATACGGGTTATATCGTACTGTCACAGTTCAATCGTAATGCTTCGGCAGAAACCGTAAAGGCACTAAAGGAACTAAAGGATGAAGGGGCCAGCAGGATCGTTCTCGATCTTCGCGGGAACCCCGGTGGCTTGTTATCTGAAGCCATTAATGTAGCCAGTATCTTCGTACGGGAAGGAGAATTGATCACAACCACTAAATCAGCCGTGGAAAAGTATAATCAGGAATATCGCACCACCCGTAAACCAGTAGATACCGAAATACCTCTGGTTGTCCTGATCAATGGCAGAAGTGCTTCTGCCAGTGAAATCGTGGCAGGTTCGCTACAGGATCTCGACAGGGCTGTGGTAATAGGTGGCAGGAGCTTTGGAAAAGGCCTGGTACAACGTCCTAAAGATCTCACCTATGGGACCCAGCTTAAAGTTACTATTTCGAGGTATTATACCCCCAGTGGAAGGTGTATCCAGGCCCTGGATTATCGCAACAGGGATGATGAAGGAAATGCCCTGAGGATAAAAACAGAAGATTACAACGAATTCAAGACCCGCAATGGCCGTAAAGTGTATGATGGCGGTGGTATCTTACCCGATATCTCCCTGGAAACTTCAGATTACAGCAGTATAACCAATGCTCTGCTGCATGAAAACGTCATTTTTGATTACGCTACGAAATACTATTATTCTCATGACTTGAATAATCCCACAGATTTTAAATTTACAGAAGCCGATTATGAAGACTTCAAAAAATATTTAGATGGCAGAGATTTTAACTATCAGACCCTTACAGAAAGACAGCTCAACGAAACTATGGAATTGGCAGAACATGAAGGTTTTGATAAGGAACTCTCATCTACCTTCCATGATCTCAGAACTACTATTGAAGGTTCCAAGAAACAGGCATTAGATGAGAAACAGGCAGAGATCAGGAGTTTACTCTCAGATGAGATAATCAAAAGGTATTTTTATAAAGAAGGATTATACGAATACTACGTCCTGCACAATCCTGAAATCATAAAGGCCGGGGAAATCCTTTCCGATCCCCGAAAATATGACGATATCTTAAAATAAATCAGGCTTTTATCATGCCAATGTGAGGAATTCCGTCCTCAAGATATCCCTCTCCTGTAATTTTAAATCCGTGCGATTCGTAGAATTTGATCAGGTATGTTTGTGCAGAAAGTCGAATACTATCTGTGCTGTAATATTCTTTTATGGCTTTTATAGAGGCTTTCATGACCTCATGACCGTACTGCTTTTTTCGTTTACTATCCCTTACGACCACTCTGCCTATAGCTGCTTCCTTAAAATAAATACCCGGGGCAAAGCAACGGGTATATGCCGCCAGCTCCCCGTTTTCATATCCAAGTACATGAAGCGCCTGCTCATCCTTACCATCAATATCCTGATAGACACAGTCCTGTTCCACAACAAACACCTCAGATCTTAATTGGAGAATATTATACAACTCATGCAGCGTTAATTCGCTGAATGCTTTAACCAGGATTTCCATTACAACAGTTTCTACAGGTTATTGACATGAAATTTTCGCTACTCTGCGGGCATGTCGTCCCCCTTCAAAATCAGTACTAAGGAAAATTTTGACCATATCCAGGGCTTCTTCCCTCGTGGTAAACCGTGCAGGTATACTCAAAATATTGGCATCATTATGCTCCCGGGCGAGTTTAACCACTTCCATATTCCAGCATAAGGCAGAACGCACCCCCTGGTGTTTGTTGGCAGTCATCGATGCGCCGTTCCCACTGCCGCATATGATGATCCCGAAATCCACATTCTTCTCTTGAACATCATCGGCAACAGGATGAACAAAATCGGGATAATCCACACTCTCTTCCTTATCGGTACCGTGATTGATCACCTCAATATCCTGAGATTTCAAATATTCGGTAATAGCTTTTTTATAATCGGTGCCCGCGTGGTCATTTCCTATGGATATTCTCATGTTTTCTAATTTAGATATTTGGCAAAGGTAAAGAATAGGCTTATTAACTTCAATTTTTGCGATTGTTAATTAAATGTTACAAAACCTTAGTATATAAGCTTTTATAATTTAGGTTTTTTTGTTCATAAGATTGGATGAAGAAATTAAAACCTAATTTGGAAAATACGCTCCAATTGTCCATAGTCACTAATTTTTGAGAGTCCCAAATTTTTTATCCCTCAATTTTCTCAAAGTTGTGAGCAGCAAAAATGTGCTTGTGAACAGCATTTTTTAAGAAACTTATCAGATTTTAATTTTCACAGTTCGTTATGAACAATTGTTAAGAAAGTTATAACTTCTTTTAGAATTCAGCTTGTTGGAGCGTGAACAATATGTTCATAACCTGTT
>JBEPWW010000206.1:0-5264 GCA_041642215.1 Salinimicrobium sp.
GCAAAGTGGGTTGCCAAACTAAGGGAGCTAAAAACCGATTCCAACCTCCTGCTGCTACATACCAATATGGAGGCAGGTCATGGTGGGGCTTCAGGGAGATTTGAAGCCTTGAAAGAAGTGGCTGAGGAATATGCTTTTTTGCTGGATTTAGAAGAGATTACAGAATAATTGAAAATTTTGCTTTAAATTTATTGTAAATTTGTAGCTGCTGGTTTTTGGCACCCCGCTGTTTGCTGCAGATAACTTCATTTTATGAGAGAAGATTTAAAAGTCTACGACCACGTATTACAACTCATAGGTAATACACCCCTTATCCATTTAAACAGGATTACTAACGATATAGCAGGTGACTTTTTCGCCAAAGTTGAAGCCTTTAATCCGGGGCATTCCACAAAAGACCGTATCGCCCTTTATATTATCGAAGAGGCGGAAAGAAAAGGTATTTTGAAGCCCGGGGATACTATAATTGAGACCACCTCAGGAAATACCGGGTTCAGCATAGCCATGGTAAGTATCATTAAAGGTTACGAATGTATACTGGCAGTAAGCAGTAAATCATCCAAGGATAAAATAGACATGTTGAGGGCTATGGGCGCGAAGGTATATGTCTGTCCCGCCAATGTCTCGGCAGATGATCCTCGATCCTACTACCAGGTAGCCAGGAGAATGCATGATGAGATCAAAGGTTCTGTGTACATTAATCAGTACTTCAATGAGCTCAATATAGATGCGCATTACCGGACGACCGGACCGGAGATCTGGAAGCAAACAGAAGGAAAGATCACGCACCTTGTTGCCTGCAGTGGAACAGGTGGTACAATCTCGGGGACGGCAAAATTCCTGAAAGAACAAAACCCCAATATTCGTATAATAGGTATTGATGCCTACGGGTCTGTGTTGAAAAAATATCATGAAACACAGGAATTCGACTCAGCTGAGATCTATCCATACCGGATCGAAGGTCTTGGAAAGAACCTGATCCCCACCGCAACAGATTTCGAGATCATCGACAAATTTGTAAAGGTGACAGATGAAGAAAGCGCGCACATGGCCAGAGAACTGGCGAGGACAGAAGGTCTGTTTGTAGGATATACCAGTGGTGCTGCCATGCAGGGGCTCAAGCAACTGGGAGAAGAAGGGGAATTTACAAAGAACAGTAAAACAGTGGTCGTTTTTCCAGATCATGGTTCACGATACATGAGTAAGGTGTTTAGTGATGAATGGATGAACGAGCAAGGTTTCTTTGATAGTAAGCACGAAAAAAGTACCAACCGGATAGAATTCGTAAAATAACCGTCAGCTCCTTCTGTCCGGGGTTCCATGACAAAATACACTCGGCATGCCCGTACGTTACATCCTGCTCCTGCAGGTGAGGGATGTCTTTAAAATTAGACTATTTGCCTTCTTTCAAGACTCTTCCGTCAAAAGAAAATTATGTGGTTGTCATTAATTTCGTATTTTTGCGGAAGTTAAAATTCTATTAAAATGGCAGATTTATTTGACAAAATATATAAGGATAAAGGACCATTAGGTAAATGGGCAGAACAGGCAGAGGGATATTTTGTCTTTCCAAAGCTGGAAGGGCCTATTTCAAATCGCATGAAATTTCAGGGACAGGATGTGATCACCTGGAGTATCAACGATTACCTGGGACTTGCCAATCACCCGGAGGTAAGAAAGGTAGATGCAGAGGCTGCAGCCGAATATGGTTCGGCGTACCCTATGGGGGCCCGAATGATGAGTGGGCATACAGATCTGCACGAAAAACTGCAGCAGGAATTAGCTTCTTTCGTAAGTAAAGAAGCCGCCTATCTATTGAACTTTGGATATCAGGGGATGGTTTCTACCATAGACGCCCTGGTTTCCAAAAAAGATGTGATCGTGTATGATGTTGATGCACACGCCTGTATCATTGACGGGGTGCGCCTGCACCTGGGACAGCGTTTCACTTATAAGCATAATGACCTGGAGAGTATAGAGAAGAATCTGCAGCGGGCAGAGAAGATCGTAGAGCAAACCGGGGGAGGTATCCTGGTGATCTCAGAAGGGGTTTTCGGGATGCGTGGAGAGCAGGGGAAGCTTAAGGAGATCGTTGCATTAAAGGAAAAATATGATTTTCGTCTTTTTGTGGATGATGCACACGGCTTTGGTACCCTTGGTGCTACCGGTGCAGGAGCAGGAGAGGAGCAGGGAGTGCAGGACGGGATCGACGTTTACTTTGCTACTTTCGCAAAATCCCTGGCCAGTACAGGAGCTTTTATTGCAGCCGACCAGGAAATAATCGATTACCTTAAATATAACCTGCGGTCTCAAATGTTTGCTAAATCACTGCAGATGCAGCTCGTAGTAGGTGCTCTTAAACGGCTTGAAATGTTGAAGACCATGCCCGAGCTTAAAGAAAAGCTATGGGAAAACGTGCATGCGCTGCAAAACGGCCTTAAGGAAAGTGGTTTTGATATTGGGACCACCCAAAGCTGTGTAACGCCTGTATATTTGAAAGGGAGCATACCTGAGGCTATGGCCCTGGTAAAGGACCTTCGTGAAAACCACGGGATCTTCTGCTCAATTGTCGTGTATCCAGTAATCCCTAAAGGCTTAATTCTATTACGCCTTATTCCTACCGCTAC
This sequence comes from Salinimicrobium sp., assembly GCA_041642215.1. GTDB lineage: Bacteria > Bacteroidota > Bacteroidia > Flavobacteriales > Flavobacteriaceae > Salinimicrobium. Next base: position 2,628 of record JBEPWW010000206.1, read on the forward strand.
CCATACCCTGGAGGATGTAGAAGATACCCTTAAAGCTTTTTCGGCTATTAGGGAACGCCTTGAAAACGGGACTTATAAAAGATTATCTGCAGCTGTGGCTGCTGCCATGGGCGAATAGCTTTTAGAATAAAATAACCTCCTATTAAGGAGGATGGAATTAACCTCACAGGTCTTCAGATCTGTGAGGTTTTTTATTGCTGGGTAGGGATTTATAGTAAGTTTAATAAAAAAAAGAATTATTTGTACTATATTAAAAGCCTGTAAATCTGATTGTTAACCACAAAAATATAAGGAATGAAAGATTTGAAACTGGCAGTTATTTATTATAGTTCTACAGGAACAAATTACCAGATGGCCCAGTGGGCTGCAGAGGCAGCAAAAGAAGCAGGTTTATCTGAAGTTAGACTGAAAAAAGTAAAGGAATTGGCTCCGCAGGAAGCTATTTCTGCAAATAAGGACTGGGAGGAACATATTAAAGCCACCAAAGATGTACCTGAAGCGGGAATGGATGATCTGGAATGGGCAGATGCGGTTATCTTCAGTACACCTACCCGGTATGGAAACCTGCCTTCCCAGTTCAAACAATTCATTGATATGACAGGTGGCCTGTGGTTTAGCGGTAAGCTAACCAATAAAGTGGTAAGTGGTATGACCAGTGCCAGTAACACCCATGGCGGGCAGGAATCAACCCTGCTTTCCCTGTATAAGACCATGCATCACTGGGGGGCGATAATTGCAGCCCCGGCCTATACAGATGAGGTGATGTTCAAGGCAGGTGGGAACCCGTATGGGGTGAGCGTAACAGCAGGCAAAGACAATCTTACCCAACAGATCAAGGCAGCTATAACCCACCAGGTAAAAAGGACCGTGCAGATCGCGGGCTGGGTGAAAAAAGGTCAGGCAGAAAAAGAGTAATATCGGCCTATTGATAAGCTCTTAGAACGAATTTAGAACATGGTTCTCCTGCTTCTTCACAAGCTTTCATCCCGGACAGGGGGTACCGGGAAAGTGACAGCAAAGCAGGAGGATCTTATTATATTAACTGAAAATAAATCAGTTTCTTTTGTAAAGTATTACTTTTATAATTACATTTGTACCAACAAATATTGTCATGACAATTATGGATGTAAATTTTGAAAATAAGGGGACAGTTCCTCTTTCCCGCACGGCAGTAATTGAAATAATGCTGACCGGGAACCTGGTACAGGAACGCCTTTCTGATGCCCTGAAGCCTTACAACCTGTCCATCGCCCAGTTTAACGTGCTGCGTATCCTGAGAGGGCAGAAGGGGAAACCCGCTTCTCTTTCCTGTATCCATGAAAAAATGATCCATAAGATGAGCAACACCACCAGATTAGTGGATAAGCTTATTGAAAAAGAGTTTGTGGAGCGGGTTATTTGTGAATCGAATAGAAGAAAAGTGGAGATCACTATAACCCCTGCCGGGCAAAAAATCCTGCTGGAGCTTGATAAGGTGGTCAGCAGTACTGAGGACGCCTTGATGGAGAATTTAGATAAGGAGGAAATACAGCTGCTTATCTCGCTTCTCGGAAAAATAAATAATTAAAAATTTTCCCTAAACAATTGTATATACAATAGATGTGCAAACAATTATTAATTTAAATATTTTATTATGAAAAACAGATTTTTAAAAGGTGCCCTGGCTCCAGTAGTAGTTTTAACAACCTTATCCTTCACTACTGTAAAAAAGGAGATTAATACACAGGAAAGCCTGGTAACCTGGAAAGGTAAAAAGATCGCGGGCAGCCATGAAGGTAACATCCAACTGCAGAACGGCTTTATTAGCCTGGATGATGAAGGACGGCTGGTAGGCGGAGAATTCGTGATGGATATGAATACCATAGTGGTCACCGATCTTGAAGGCGAGAATAAGGAAAAACTCGAAGGACATTTGAATTCTGATGACTTTTTTGGGGTTCAGGATCATTCTGAGTCCAGATTGTTAATCACAGATGTTGCTGCTGCCGGAAACGGGAAATATGTGGTGACAGGCGATCTCACGATAAAAGGAACTACGAATCCGGTTAGCTTTGATATGGAGGTGCAAGATCATTCAGCATCTGCAAAACTGAAGATTGATCGTACCAAATTCGGTATACGTTACGGGTCGGGGAGCTTTTTCGACAACCTGGGGGATAATGCCATCCACAACAATTTTGAGCTGGATGTGAACCTGAAGTTCTAGAAAGGGTTCTGTACTACAAAAGGCTGTCTTAAAGCTTGATTTTGTCAACCTGCCCCAATGCTTTGGGAGGAAGAGGTTCTTATAAATCCTGAATATCGGACTGATAAGATTCTCGCCCGTCTCAGGCATCGGTAGGTAATTTTTAAATGACGATGAAAATAGCTTTTTAGACAGCCTTTTTTTATTTCACCAACGGGTCTTTTACAGAACCAGTTCCCGAAACAGCCGGTCCAGGGTGGTGTCCAGTTGGCAACAGAGGCCAGGGTGTGGCCTGGAAGTTTGGATCACTGAGCTGCGCACTGCGGTAAGCCATCTAAATCTGGAAGCCATGTCCATTTGGGCAATTGGCCCCCCGTCCTTTTCGCCCCGGCATATTTTTTCAAAGGATTCCATATTTCTCTGCAACTGCTCCAGGTCTAAATCTTCTGAGA
>JBEPWW010000207.1:0-5260 GCA_041642215.1 Salinimicrobium sp.
AAGGATCGAACACGCTTTTGAGAAGGATGAAGAGATACATGTTATTGATTCCTATCAAAACTGTATTGTTTCCAGTAGTGGAAAAATGGGTCACGTGCTTTATTTCAGAGCGAACGAAACAGTGCATGTGTCCAGCCTGGAAATCATTAGAAAAGATCTACAGAACCGGAATAATTATCAGTTTGCGGGACTCGACCCGCGGCTAAAAGAGTTACTTACAGATTCTGATGCCAAGGAACGTTTTTATTACCAGGGCAACTACAGCATTAAATCAGCCGATATCGTAGAGCAGATTAACCAGAAGGAATACACAGGGTTCCTGCGGTCTATTTTTCTGGAAGGCAAGCTTTTCGATATGCTCGTGCTCCAGATCACCCAATACCAGGATGATCAGCAAACCGATAAGCTTCCCCAGATCCTGCGAAGATCTGATGTGGAAAAGGTTAACCGGGCGGTAGAGATCATCAATTCAGACCTTACCCAGAATTATTCGGTAGATCACCTGGCAAAGGAAGTGGGAACCAATGTCAACAAGCTTCAGGACGGTTTCAAGTATATGTTCAACCTAACGGTGAACAAATATATGCAACAGGCCAAACTGGAAAAAGCCAAAGAATTGCTGACTTCCTCAGAATATAATATTTCGCAGATCGTAGCTTTGATCGGTCTTAATAACCGCAGTTATTTTTCAAAGATCTTTAAGGAAAAATATGGGGTGAGCCCAAAATATTTTCTCAGCAGCAGGCAGGAAAAAGATGAAGATGAGGAGGATTTTAACTCCCATGAAAAATAAACAGGATAGCTGCTATCAATCAGGCTTCAGAGAGGGGTAGTTCCACCAGGAATGTCGCACCTTGTCCGGCGCCGGCACTTTCTGCCCGAATGCTGCCATTGTGAGCCTCCACAAGACTTTTCGCGATGGACAATCCCAGGCCGGTGGAATTTTCTCCACCGGTGGGCTGGGCACTAAGTGACGTAAAACGCCGAAACAGGTTTTTTAGATCGTCTTTGGTCAGCCCCTGTCCCTCATCTTTAATTTCGAGAACGGCACGCCCTGCCCGTTGTTTCACAGAAACCAGTATCTTTTTGTTTTTTGGTGAATATTTTATAGCGTTGTTGATCAGGTTGTCCACTACTTCTGTGAACCGCTGATGATCTGCGAACACCATACATTTTTTATAGGATCTGAATTGAAGGACCTGGCCTTTGTTTCTTGCCATTGCCTTGTTGGCATCCACCACTCCTTTGACCAGGCTCCCTAACTCCAGGGAATTTAGCCGCAGTTGCACATTGGCAGAATCCTTACTGGCCCTTTCCAAAAGATCATTAATGGTTTTAGCCATTCTTTTTCCTGCTTCTTTGATCTGCCTGGAAATATCATCGATGGCTTTTGGATTATTCTTGTTGTCCATGATCATATCGGCCAGCAGTGGCATGATGCTTAGAGGATTTTTAAGGTCATGCGCCGTAGTATTCAGGATCTGGTGTTGATGCCTAACTGCGATGCGGGCTTCAAGACGCAATTCTATCTGGTTCATCACAAGGTCTGCCAGGCTCCTAAGAACCTCCTGTTTTGCAACGCTTAGTTTTCTGGGTTCTTTATCGATGACACAGAGGGTGCCGAGATTATGACCTTCTTTAGTCTTCAAAGGCACAGCGCAATAGAATTGAAGTCCAAATTCCCCGGCCACTAAAGGATTGGCGAGGGCCCGAAGGTCTTTCCGGGCATCCTCTACCAGGTAAAGCTCATCAGAAAGGATGGCTGAAGCACATAATCCCGGATCCCTGGGGATTTCCTGTATATCAAGACCATGTTTGCTTTTGAACCAGATCCTGTCCCGGTCAACAAGCGATACTATAGAAATAGGCACCTTAAGAAGTTTCGCGGCCAGTTTGGTTATCCTGTCAAAACTACCGTCGGGCGGAGTGTCGAGGATCTCATATTTTTGCAGCACTTCTATTCTTTCAGCCTCTTGAGAAAGAGGAACTTGTTGAGGTAAATGCATATTTCTAACCTGGTTTCTGATCATAAATATACAAATATCTTAAATATATCCTAATATTTTTTTAATTCCATCCAGAATTGTTATGAGGAGAGGGCTTCCAGTGCCTGTTCAATGTCGATACCTTTTCCCAGGACCGGCGTGAAGAGATCCGGTTTCTCCCTGATCCTCTCCGGCATGTTCTTTATGGTGAAATCCCTCATATCCAGGCCCTGTTTCACTTCCTGCCATTCAAGGGGTGCAGATACCGTAGCCCCCGGTTTGGGACGGGCACAGTAAGCCGAAGCAAGGGTTTGTCCCTTTCTGTTCTGAAGGAAATCCAGGTAGATCTTTCCTTTTCGCTTTTTGGTATTCCTTTCCATACTGGTAAGATCGGGGAGTTCTTCCATGATGAAATAACAGAGGACCTTAGTGAAATCCCGGGCTTCCTCATAAGAATAACGGGCTCCCAAAGGTATATAGATATGCAGGCCGCTTGACCCGGAGGTTTTGATATAGCCTTTTATCTTTGCTCTATCGAGAACGGTTTTAGCCACCAGGGCGATTTCAATAACCTGTGAAAAAGTATTTTTATCTGATGGATCGATATCAATGACTGTATAATCTGGACGTAAGAGGCCCCCCTTTCTGGAATTCCAGGGATTTATCTCAATACAGCCCAGGTTGGCCATATAGATCAGGCTGGCTTCATTCTGGCACATGATATACTCAATATCCTTGTTACCCGATTTGGAGTGGATCTTTATAGTTTCCAGCCAGTGTGGGAAAATTCCCGCTGTATCTTTCTGATAAAAACTTTCCTGCCTTATCCCGTTGGGGTGACGATGCAGGTTCTGGGGCCGGTCTTTTAAAAACGGAAGAATATGATCTGCCACCTGGAGGTAATAATCAATAAGGTCATATTTTCGCAGGTCCGATTCCGGCCAGTACACCTTATCCAGATTGCTTACAGGTACCTGGATCCCCTCAATTTCTAGGAAGTCCCCGGCTCTGGGGGATGCAGGTTTTTTCCTGGGTACCTTCACCTCCTTTTCTTTATCAATTTCTGAAGGGATCTTATCAAAACGCAAACCTTTAAAAGAAGGATGCCGCATATGACCTGCCTGGGTCCATTCTGTAAACTGCACTTCGCAGATAAGCTCGGGTTCCATCCATGTTGCTTTCCTGCCTTTAAGATTGATTTTTCGGCCAAAGGGTGACGTTTCTGTAATGAGCGGCTGAAAGCGCTCGTAAAGCTCACTTTTATCTGCGGCACTAAACCCGGTGCCGCAATTTCCAATGTAGCTTAGCTTATCTTCCCGGTGTATCCCCAGGATCAATGAGCCAAAAGGCGCGGCGCTGTCGGAATCTGTATAACCGCAAATAATGGCCTCCTGACTTTCAAATGCTTTTATTTTTAGCCAGTTTTCACTCCGGGTGCCGGGGGAATAAACCGAATCGGCTTTTTTGGCGATGACGCCTTCCATGCCGGCTTCTACAGTTTGTTCAAAAAAGGTCTTTCCCATGGCTTCCACATGATCGCAGTAGTACACCTGGGGAATATCCTCTATCACTTCGGGGATCAGGCTTTTTCGCTCGAGTAAAGGCAAATGCATAATATCATGGCCATTGAGGTAAAGCAGGTCGAAAACATAATACCTGAGTTCCCCTGAAGGATCTTTCTCATAATTTTGAAGTTTCTGAAATTCAGGTTTTCCTTCTTTATCCAGTACCACTATTTCCCCGTCCAGGATCACATCGTGTGGTATCCCCTTCAGCATATTGTAGACAGAAACAAATTTCTTTTTGAAAGATATGCCGTTACGCGAGTACAGATCCACCTTTCCCTGATGTATATTGGCCATCGCCCGGTACCCATCCCATTTTAGCTCATAGATCCAGTCGGCTTTATTGAAAATTCCCGAGGCTTTAGTAGCCAGCATGGGTTTTACCAGCTCTGACACCTCCAGGTGTTTTACTTCTTTTTCCCCCGAAGTTTCTTCCCTGAAGTTTTCTGCATCGTAATGCAGGTCTGTGGAATATTCATCCTCCTTTTTGATAAGCAGCCATTGATTGTCAGCATCTTTTCGGCTGGTTCGCACCAGGGCAAACACCCCTCTTAGCTTAGCTCCTGAAAATTCTATTTTTAAATTTCCTCTTTTGAGCATCTGCAACAAATCCTTCTCTCCTCCCCCTCCGGCAGTTGTATAGGTGCCTTCATCCCATATCACCATCTCCCCTGCCCCATAGTTTCCTTTAGGAATGGTACCGTGAAAAGTAAGGTACTTCACGGGGTGGTCTTCTGTTTGTATAGCCAGCCGTTTGTCAATGGGGTTCATGGAAGGTCCTTTAGGAACGGCCCAGCTTTTTAGCACGCCTTCCATTTCCAGCCGGAGATCATAATGAAGCCGGCTGGCGCGGTGCCGCTGGATCACAAATCGCAGGTGATCATTGTTCTTATGGTAAGTGGCTTCCGGCTCAGGGGTTTCGTTAAAATCCCTTTTTCGAATGTACTCATCCAGGCCCATTTATGAAACTTTGTTTTTTTTCTTTTTTTCCAGACTGGCCTTGAGTTGGGCCATTAGATCCTTGGCAGGAGTAGGTTTGGATTCGAATTTTTCCACTTTTGATTTTTTGCCCGTAGTCTTGGCTTTGATGATCCTGAGCAATTGTTCATTATATACATCCTTATATTTATTAAAATCAAATTCGGAAGTATATTGTTCAATAAGGGATTTTGCCATATCCACTTCTTTTTTTGAAACTTTGGTATCGGGAAGCTTAAGGTCTGAAGGATCCCTTATCTCATCTGCAAATCGGATCACATGCAGCACCAGCGCATTTTCATAGACCCCCACCAGGCTCAAATTTTCCTTTGCACGCATAACAAAAGTCGCTACTCCAAGTTTTCCGGTATCTTTAAGAGCGTTCTTAAGCAGGTTGTATGACTTTTCCCCTCCCTTTTGAGGCTCGAGAAAATAAGGCTTTTTAAAAAGTACATCGGCTACATCCCCTTCCTCAATGAACTCCTCAATGTCAATAGTCTTGCTCTTTTTCATATTGGCCTTCTCAAAGTCCTCATCAGTCAGGACGATATAGGAATCATCCTTTTTATAGCCTTTAACGATATCCTTCCACTCCACTTCCTTCCCGGTCACTTCGTTGACCCTTTTATATCGTATACGTGCGTGATCGCTCTTATCCAGCATATCCAAATCCAGCTTTCTTTCTTCGGAAGCTGAATACATTTTAATGGGTATGCTCACTAATCCAAAACT
>JBEPWW010000208.1:0-5237 GCA_041642215.1 Salinimicrobium sp.
GCTTTTGCCCTTCAAAATGAATTGATTGAGTTATGAAAAAAACAATTGCCAGATTTTTTATCGGAAGCCTGTTATCGGCGTCATTATTTACGGCCTGTACTGCCGATGATCTTTCCGCCGACGGTACGGACCTTAATTCGGAAAGCCGTGTCGAAATAACAGACATAGCAGCCGGTGACCTTATCGGGAAATGGGATATGTATTCCATGACTGCCGATGTGGCCGTGGATTTCAATGCAGATGGTATTAGCAGTGAGGACCTTCTTGAAGAGACCCAGTGCTTCGATCCTATGTATTTCAGTTTTGATGAAAATGGAAATATCACTACCAATCAAGCAAACCTTTACTTTGAAGAGGATGGTTCTTTCACCTGTAAGTCCAAAGAATACATGGCAGAATATGAAGTAAGTGTAAATCAGCTGGTAGTTACCTTTACCATGGACGGTCATGTTATAACCGATACCAAGACCGTTACCCTCTTTAGGGAAGATGGAGAAGAATACCTGCACGTATCCCTGGAGAAATATGAGACACAGGCTTATGTGAATGATCCCGGAACTACAGTAGCTTCAGAGATTGAGCGTTTAGACCTGGTCTTTAGAAAACAATAAACCTTTTTTTTGCCCCCTGGTTAATAGGAGCCTCCGAAAGCATTTTTCGGAGGTTTTTTTTGTGCCGCGGGCACTGTTAAAGGTGCAGGGTTTGCAGTCAAACCTTATCTACTACCTTCGTACTAACGACAACAGTACACGGTTTAGCCGTCTATCCGTCGAACGCCGACCATCTTTTCTGCTTTCTATTTCACCGAGCTCCGGACTACCGTTTCCCAACTAACCTTCCTTTTCCTCCATAGGTTTTACATAAAGTTCCTGTACCAGGATTATAATGATTAACACGAGAGGTGTTGCGAAGATGACTCCCCATATCCCGGTCATGGCCCCTACAAAAAGCTGGGAGAGGATGATTAGTGCCGGTGGGATCTTGATCAGCTTTTTCTGGGCCTGAGGATTTATCAGGCTACTTTCCACAACCTGAATTCCGGTATAGAGAATCGCCACGGTCAGGGCGGTGGCAGGGCTAATGGCCAGGCCTATAAGCACAGCCGGGATCATGGCAGCCAAAGGCCCAAAGTTAGGAACAAAATTCAGAATCCCCGCAATGAGGGCCAGGGTAAGCCACATGGGGAAATCGAGGATGATCAATCCTATGGCTGTTAATACAAATACCCCTAACATGGCAATGAATTTACCTGCCAGCCATTTTGTTAATCCGTTTCCCAGACGTTCCAGAACATTTTTTGCCTTATTTCTTTTCCGGAGGGGAATAAGATGAATAATTCCGTCCTTATATAGCTGCGGAGAAATGGTGAAGAAGGTTCCTATGAGCAGGATGATGTAAATATCTCCTAATCCGCCGAAGGTGGTCATGAAAAACCGGCTTACAAAGCTGGGTAATTCTTCTGAGGATTGTAGTTCCTGGATCTGTTCAAGGATCTCCCTACCCACCCGACTGCCGCTTAATGATTCTTGTGCGTCATCGATCATCTGCGGAAAAGTTTCCTCGATTTGAGTGGCCTGAGAGGATACGGTGGCACCAATAAGCCAAAAAATCCCTATAACGATCAATAAGGTTCCTAATACCGATAGGGACATTGTGATCTTAGTGCCCCAGCCTGTCTTTCTTCCAATAAAGGAACTCAGGCCTCTAAAGAAGCAGGCGATCAATGTTCCTGCCAGGACCAGGATGAGGATGTTGAAGGTTGCCTCAAAAATAAGAAGGACAATAGCTATGAGGGAAAAGATCAGGCCCACAATCCAAACCTTTTGCACAAAGGTGTAGCTGGATTGGCTTTTCTGAGTTTCAGGCATTGTTGATCGGGTTTTTCTCCCTTTCAAGGTATAAAAGTTTTATGGTAACTGTTCTTAAGGAAGTTCTAATAAAAGCTGGTAAGGTCTTGAGACCAACCTCTTTTCCATAGACTCTTACCTATCGATTACCGTCTGTCTCTTTCTCCGAACTCCGAACTATTGACTCCTAACTACTAGTGGGCTTCCAGCCAGTTCTGGCCTACACCCAGATCCACATCCAACGGAACGGCCAGGATATAGGCGCTTTCCATTTCTGATTTTACAAGCTTTTTGATCTCCTCCAGTTCGGGCTTATACACGTCAAAAACCAGTTCATCATGCACCTGAAGGAGCATGCGGGTTTGGTAATTTCCTTCTTTCAGCTTATGGTGGATTTTGATCATCGCCAGTTTTATGATATCTGCCGCACTTCCCTGTATTGGGGCGTTTACAGCATTTCTTTCAGCGGCCCCACGCACCATCGCATTGCGGGAATTGATGTCTTTTAAATACCGGCGTCTGCCCAAAACAGTTTGTACATAGCCATGCTCCCTGGCAAAATCCACCTGTTCGCTCATGTAATTCCTCAGCCTGGGATAGGTTTTGTAATAGGTGTCGATCAATTCCTTGGCTTCTCCTCTGGAAAGATTGGTTTGATTACTCAGGCCAAAGGCCGATACGCCATAGATGATCCCAAAGTTTACGGTTTTCGCATTACTTCGTTGCTCTCTGGTTACCTCTTCCATGGGTACGTTAAAAACGTTTGCAGCTGTAGAAGCATGAATGTCTTCTCCTTCCCTGAAGGCCTTCATCATAGTATCTTCCTGGCTGAGCGCGGCGATGATCCGGAGTTCTATCTGGGAATAATCGGCGGCCATCAGTACATAATCCTCATTGCGGGGGACAAATGCCTTACGAATCTGCCGGCCCCTTTCCGTACGGATCGGAATATTTTGCAGGTTGGGGTTGATGGAGCTCAACCTGCCCGTGGCCGCGATGGTCTGGACATATTCAGTATGTACTCTTCCGGTTGATTTCTCTACCTGTAGGGGCAGGGCATCTACATATGTATTCTTTAGCTTTACCAGCCCGCGGTAATCCAGCACCTGTTGTACTATTTTGTGTTCCTGGGCCAGTAAGGAAAGTACGTCTTCACTCGTGGAATACTGACCTGTTTTTGTCTTTTTCGGTTTTTCAACCAGTTTAAGATTTTCAAAAAGGATGATTCCCAGTTGTTTTGGTGAGCCTATGTTGAATTCCTCCCCGGCGGTTTCATAGATATCCTTTTCCAGCCCGGCTATATCCTTCTCAAGGTCTGCAGAAAGGGATCTTAAATAGTCCTCATCCAGCCGTATTCCCTCCAGTTCCATATCTGCCAGGACCCTCACCAGGGGAATTTCTATGTCGTGGAATAACTTTTCGGTATTCGCCTCTTTGAGCTCCGGCAGGAACTGTTGTTTAAGCTGTAGGATCAGGTCGGCATCTTCCACGCTGAATTCCGTTTGCTTCTCCAGCGGAATGCTGCGCATGCTTTTTTTATTCTTTCCTTTCCCAAGTAACTCCTCAACAAAGATCGGGGTATAATTGAGATAGGTCTCTGCCAGAACATCCAGCCCGTGGCGCATATCGGGGTTGATAAGGTAATGAGCGATCATCGTATCGAACAGGGATCCTTTTAATTCTATCCCGTACTTCGCCAGGAATTTGATGTCGTTTTTCAAATTCTGCCCTATTTTCATGATTTCTTCAGACCCGAAGAAAGGCCGTAGCTGATCGATCAGGGTTTTGGTTTCCTGCTGATCTTCGGGAATGGGAAAATAAAACCCCTTACCGGTTTCCCAGGAGAAAGCAATTCCTATTATTTCTGCCGTATGAGGATTGAGGTCTGTGGTAGTGATCTCAAAACAAACGGCGGTTTGCTTCATCAGGTTTTGAAGGAACAGCTGCATGCCCATTCCCGGAGAGACACTTTGATATACATGTGGGACATCCTTAATGGTTTTACGACCTGAAAAGGACTCTACAGGTCCGGCAGATTCTGAGCCAAACAGGGAGAATTGCCCTGCGCCTGCAGCCTGCGCCTGTGCCTGGGCTGTGGGGGTACCGGTAACCTGGGTAGGCCTGCTTTCCTCTTCTCCTGAAAACAGCTTTATAAACTGATCTTTCAACCTGCGGAATTCCAGTTCTTCGAAGATCTGCTGAACTTTTTCGGCGTCGGGCTGTGAAAGTTCATAATCTTCTGCATGGAACTGTACATTGCAATCGGTCATGATCGCCGCGAGTTTCTTGGAAAGGATTCCAAGTTCGGCATTGGCCTCGATCTTTTCTTTCATTTTACCTTTTAGCTGATCTGTGTTGGCCAGCAGGTTTTCCATGCTCCCAAACTGCTTCAGGAATTTCTTGGCGGTTTTTTCCCCTACGCCGGGTAGTCCGGGAATGTTATCCACTGCATCCCCCATCATTCCCAGGTAATCGATCACCTGCACCGGGCGTTCCACTTCAAATCTTTTTTGTACTTCAGGTATTCCCCATATCTCAATACCATTCCCCATTCGGGCCGGGCGGTACATGAAAATATTTTCGGTTACCAGCTGTGCAAAATCCTTATCGGGGGTTACCATAAATACCTGGTAGCCTTCCTTTTCAGCCTGGCAGGCAAGGGTCCCGATGATATCATCGGCTTCGCATCCGGGTAGTACCACCACCGGGATATGCATGGCTTTCAAAATGTCCTGTATGTATGGAATGGCCTGTAGGATGGGTTCGGGGGTGGAATCCCGGTGAGCTTTATAAGCCTCAAACATCTCTGTTCTCGCTTCACTTCCTTCCTTGTCAAAGCACACCGCCAGGTGATCTGGCTTCTCCCTCCTAATCACGTCAAAAAGGGAATTGGTGAACCCCATGATCGCCGAAGTGTCCAGGCCTTTGGAATTGATTCGGGGGTTCTTGATCAGGGCGTAGTACCCGCGAAAAATAAGTGCATAAGCATCGAGAAGGAATAAACGTTTTTGTTCAGCCATTGGTGTGAATGTTACTTGAAATATAAAGCTACAAAGTTAGTACAGAAATAAACTGTTGCCCTATAATGCGGAAAAAATTAATTATATGAAATACTTACTCGGGATATTTTCATTCCTGCCGTCCTGGTATTTTACATAGGAGAAACCTTTCTGAATGCAAAAAGAGCCTACTTCTCCTTTTTTGTTCAGCGCAATGAAGGCAGCCTGAAATTCTTTGTAGTTGGGATTGCGGCTCACTATCCTCCTGATGGCTTCTTCGCATGCTTCCTGCGGGCTCTGTCCCTGTCGCATAAGTTCCACAATGAGAAAGCTTCCCACCATTTTCATGATTGCCTCGCCCATTCCCGTGGCAGTGGCGCCACCAACTTCA
>JBEPWW010000209.1:0-5223 GCA_041642215.1 Salinimicrobium sp.
AAACTGTCGATGTCCATTCCCGCTTCCAGTCCTTTGCGTATATACTCCAGCCCGTCGGCCAGGGTGTATGCCAGTTCGATCTCACTGGTGGCACCGGCTTCCTGCATATGGTATCCCGAGATACTAATGCTGTTGAAACGCGGCATGTTTTGGGAGGTGTATTCAAAGATGTCTGAAATGATCTTCATGGAAGGAGTAGGAGGGTAGATGTAAGTATTCCTTACCATGAACTCCTTTAAAATATCATTTTGTATGGTGCCCGAAAGCAGTTCGGGTTTTACCCCCTGTTCTTCGGCTGCTACGATATAAAAAGCCATAATGGGCAGGACCGCCCCGTTCATGGTCATGGAAACAGACATTTCGTCCAGCGGGATCTGGTCAAAAAGGATCTTCATATCTTCCACCGAATCTATCGCTACCCCGGCTTTCCCTACATCCCCTACCACACGTTCGTGGTCACTATCATAGCCCCTGTGGGTGGGAAGGTCAAATGCGACCGAGAGCCCTTTCTGGCCTGCCGCCAGGTTCCTTCGGTAAAAGGCGTTGCTTTCTTCGGCTGTGGAAAATCCCGCGTATTGCCTGATGGTCCATGGCCGGGTCACATACATGGTGGAGTAAGGCCCCCGCAGGTATGGCGGGATCCCCGCTGCAAATCCCAGATGCTGCAGGTTTTCAATATCTTTTCTGGTATAGGTTTTAGCCTCCGAGCCGGCACTTTCGGCCTGTTGACGGCGTGACAAACCCTTTTTCTGTAAGCTTAAGTTCTGAAGATCTTTTCTGCTCATGTTTCATCATTGTGAGGAGGTTAGACCTCCCCGATTACCACTATTCCTCTTTTAGACGCTCCTGTTCTGTTTTTTCTGCCAGCCTTTTCTCAAGGATGGGGGAAAGCAGTGTTTTTCTTGGTTTTTTCTTTAGGAAAGGATAAAGTTCAAGTTCCTCCTTCATCCTGTCCTCCCGGTTTGGAAATTTGTTGGTCCCCACCAGGGTCAACTCGCCAGAATCAAATAATTCCTGCTCCCTTGCTGCACTTTCAGTAATCTTCTTTTGTATGATCCCTTCCTTCAGTTGCTTCAGGAAGCCGCCGCCTTTTTCTATGTCCTTGAAAATTTCCAGGGCTTTTTCAGCAAACTGCCGTGTAAGGGTTTCTATATAGTAACTTCCTTCGGCAGGATTGCTCACTTTAGCGAAATAACTTTCATTCTTGAGGATAAGCAGTTGATTTCTTGCTATGCGGTTCCCAAATTCGTTGTTCTTGTGAAAGATCGCATCATACGCCATATTATTGACCACGTCAGCCCCGCCCAAAACGGCACTCATGCATTCGGTCGTGGTGCGCAGCATGTTCACATTGTAATCATACAGGGTTTTGTTCCTTTTGGAAGGTTGTGCCAGGATGTGACATTCCTCGGGAAGATCGTAGGCTGTGGCAAGGTTCGCGTAGAGCAGTCTCAAAGCCCTGAGCTTGGCGATCTCAAAAAAATAATTGGATCCGGTTGCAGTAATGAATTGTGGCTTGAAGTTTTGCATGGCCTCAGGAGCGATTGATTTACTGCCGGTGAGGTGGTTTAGATATTCATTGGCATGTGCCATCGCATAGGCGAGTTGCTGAGGGATGTTCGCCCCGGCATTCTGGTACAGGCCTGTGTCAATGCTTACCACAGATCTAAATTCTCCCGAATTCTTAAATATCGCATCAAGCATATCAAAATCCTCATTTAACCCAATAAACCAGTTTCCGTTACGGGCCAGGTTCCCAATGGGGTCTACCTGGAGGAAATGATTTCCACCGCTGTCTTTTAAGGTGGCTGCAATGTTTTTGATGTACGTTTCAGATAGAAATTCAAAGCTAATATAGATCGGTATTTCTTTGGGAAGGTCTTTGAAAAGGGTTTTTATCTCGATCTCTTCGGAAGGGATCACGAACCACAGGCTTTCCGCTCCTTTTCCTATTGCTTCCCCTGCTTTTCTGTTGCTGATTTCTGCAGATGCCGCATAGATCTTCTCGCAGATGCTCCAGCCTGAAGCCGGTCTTACAGAGACCGCATCTGAAGTCTCATCTGGATGGTAGAAGGGTTTCACATCTACCCCATCCCCCGATTTCCAGATAAGTTTCTCGTTGTAGTCTGCACCTTTAAGGTCAAACTGGATCTTTTGTTTCCACTGTTTTGCTGTTACTGCTTCAAATTCACCGAATAGATTCGTGCTCATTATATGTCGTGTTTTCCGGGCTGAAAGAACAGACCCTAAGCTGCTTTATACTTTAATTGTCCCCGTCTCCATATTCAATAATGAAGATCTCCTCATTTTCCCGTTTCATAAAATATTCCTGCCGGGCAAACTTTTCGAGTTCTACAGAATCGCTGAGTTGGTTAATAACGGCTTTATCCTGTTTGATTTCTTCCATATAATATTCCCGGTTCTTGTTCAGGTCTTTAATTTCTGAATCCAGTTCGTGATGGATAAGCCATGAATTGCTGTCCAGGAACATCATCCAGAATAAAAAAACCAATAGCACCAATATATATTTGTTACTGGCTATACGAAACCATCTCTTTTTTCGGGGATCTTTCCACTTCATGACCGAAAGATACGAAATTAGAGTAAACGTTGGCGAATGATCGTCTGTACAATATCAACAGCTACCGTGTTATAGCGGTTGGTGGGGATGATGATATCTGCGAATTCTTTGGTGGGTTCAATGAATTGCTGGTGCATGGGCTTTAAAGTGGTCTGATACCTGCTGAGTACTTCATCCAGGTCCCGGCCCCTTTCTGCAATATCCCGCTTAAGACGTCTTATAAGTCGTTCATCACTGTCGGCATGTACGTAGATTTTGATGTCGAACATCTCGCGAATATCCGGATGGGTAAGGATAAGGATACCCTCCACAATGATCACTTTGCGGGGCTGTATTTCAATAGTGTCGCCTGTACGGTTGTGTTCCCTGAAGGAGTATACCGGTTGCTGAATGCTCTGCCCGGCCTTAAGTTGTTTGAGGTGTTCCACCAGCAGGTCAAAATCTATAGATTTGGGGTGGTCGAAGTTGATCTTCTTCCTGTCTTCAAAACTAAGGTGGCTGGTGTCCTGATAATATGAATCCTGGGAAATGACATCGACTTCCTCATTCTTCAGTTCTTCAATGATTTGATTTACAACGGTTGTTTTTCCGCTTCCGGTCCCCCCGGCAATTCCAATGATCAACATGCTCTTTATTTTGCTGCAAAGGTAAGTATTTCCCTTTTTTAAAGAACAGGATTATTTTGCTATGCTTTCGACTTCCTGAACGCTCACAGGCTCTTTGATGTTATTGTCCCAGGAATTAAAGATATAGTTCATCACATCTGCGACTTCCCGGTCATTCAGGCCCAGGTCTGGCATGAAATTATCATACTTTACCCCGTTTACGGTAATTGGGCCCTGTAGCCCGTGCTTTACAGCCCGTATAGCTTCCTTGCGTTTTTCGGTCAGCCAGTCAGACTGGTTCACCGGAGGGAAAACTCCCTCTATTCCTTCCCCTCCCGTAAGATGGCAGGAGGCGCAAAAATTATTATAGATCTTTGCACCCCGCGCCACACTTTCTTTTAGCTCGGGATCCATCTTTTTTTGAGGAGCGGTATTTTTAGAAGAAGCCTGGTCTTTGTCAGATTTACAACCAATCAGGCCTGCCATGAATAAAAAGATGAAAATTTTCTTCATTACTGCTTAGGGATAAGTTTGACAATCCCGGTTCCCTCGACTGATACGTAGATATCGCCTTCAGGAGATTCTACTATATCCCTTACACGACCTATTCCCTCCAGTAGCTTTTCCCTACGGGTTACTTTAGTGCCGTCCATGATAAGGTGTTCCACATACTGGAACTTAAGAGCACCTGCCAAAATATTGCCTTTAAGCTCGGGGTATTTGTCTGAAGTCACATAGGCCATCCCGCTAGGCGCGATGGATGGGGTCCAGTGAAAAATGGGATCTTCAAAGTCGGGGCCCGAAGTTTCTTCTGTAAAGGAGGTGCCGTCATAATTAACTCCAAAGGATACTACCGGCCAGCCGTAATTGGCTCCTTTTTTAATCACATTGATCTCGTCTCCTCCCTGGGGACCATGTTCATGAGTCCATACTTCTCCCGCTCCTGAATGGAAGATCATTCCCTGCTGATTCCTGTGGCCGTAGGAGTAGGTGGCTTCTTTTGCATTTTCTTTTCCCGTGAAAGGATTGTCTGAAGGAACGCTGCCATCGTCATTCAGGCGATAGACTTTACCTCCGTCGCGGGTGATATCCTGTGGATTTTCATCCCGGTTCCCCCGGTCTCCAATGGTAAAATAAAGATATCCTTCGTCATCAAATACGATCCTTGATCCAAAATGCTGTCCCCGGGTGGTGTTAGGGGTGGCTTTATAAAGATCTTCCCGGTTGGTCAATTGATTGCCTTCCAGCTTTGCTCTCATGAGGGCCGTGTTCCCGCCTTCGCCTTCGCCTTCAGAAGAGGAGTAGGTGAAATAGATCCATCCGTTTGATGCATAATCGGGGTGTAATTCGACATCCAAAAGACCTCCCTGCCCACGGTTGTAAACCTGTGGAGCACCCTCTACTTGTTGCTTGTTGCCGTCCTTGAAAAGGATGATTTCTCCGCTTTTTTCGGTAATGAGGATGCTGCCGTCAGGCAGGAAAGCCATTCCCCAGGCGATCTGCAGATCGGGGACGACTACTTCATGCTCATATTGAACCGTTTCAATGGGGACATCCTCAGAAGCTACCGGGGTAGTCTGGGAAGTGCTTTCTTCTGCCGGGACTTCTGCAACGGTAGAATTGTTGTTTTTATCATTTTCGCCACATGCAGTTAAGCAGAAGGCGGATATCAATAGCGTAAAAATGGAGCCTGATTTCATGGAGATCATTTTAGTTGTTATAATTTATTGTTTTTTTCCTGTATCTGTATTTTGTAATGCTCATTAATACCCCGGGAAAGGATCAAATATAATAAGAAAAATAAATACCCGAACCTTTCTTTGCATGAAAGCCGGGCAGGAGAGAGGGGCTTTGATTCGGTTGCAGCTGTTTGAAGTGTCAATTTCCCTGTAAAGTTAGTAGCTGTAAAACGGGTGATCCTGTGGGGGTGGGACTAAAACAAAGCCTGCAGGCTTGCGCCTGCCTGGTCTTTTTTGTTGGCCCTTCGGTCTGTGAGCGAGCTCACGGCCTCAGGCCAACAAAAAAGCCCTGCACTTT
>JBEPWW010000210.1:0-5209 GCA_041642215.1 Salinimicrobium sp.
TGAATTCTCGAGAAAAGAAAATAATATTGTGATCGAACTGGAGATCTCTGAGGAAATTCCACCCATGATCATTGGGGATTCTGTGCGGCTTTCTCAGGTCATCATGAACCTGGTTGGAAATGCGGTAAAATTCACAGAAGGTGGAAAGGTTTGGATCAAAGTGGAGACGGAGGAATGTGAAGAGGAGACCTGTCATATTAATTTTGAAATTGGAGACACCGGCGTGGGCATCCCGATGGACAAACAGGAGGAAATTTTCGAAGAGTTTTCTCAGTTACGATCCAATAACTTCAGTTACCAGGGAACAGGATTGGGACTGCCTATTGTTAAAAAGCTCCTGATCCTGTTTGACTCTAAAGTAGAGCTTCAAAGTGTGGAGGGGCAAGGATCGGTTTTCAGTTTCAGTATCATTTTTCAGGTGGGGAAGGCTCTAGACCATCTGAGTATGGGGCCGGGGAATGTGGTTCCAGTCAAAATGATGAAAAAAGCTTTGATCGTAGATGATAACAGGATCAACCAGATCGTAACTCAGCGAATCCTGGAGAAACGGGAATTTGACTGTAAAGCAGTAAGCGGGGGATATGAGGCCATTAGAATTCTTAAAGAGGAAGACTTTGACCTGGTCCTTATGGATGTCAATATGCCAGAAATCAATGGTTTGGATACTACCCGGAAAATAAGGGAGTTTAATAAAGAGATCCCGGTGATCGCTTTAACCGCTGTTGAGTTAGATGAAATGCGTGAAAAAATACTGGCTTCTGGCATGAATGATATTATTGTAAAACCTTATGATGTCCACCAATTCTTTCACACTATCTATAAGAATCTGCTGGTCACAGCTGTTTAGGAAAAGCAAAAAGAATTCTATAGAGTGAGAAAGCAAAAGAGGCTGTCCAAAAAGCTGTGAATCGTCACTCTGAATTTAGATTGACGTAAACTAAGCTTTTTAAACAGCCTCCTTGCTATTAATACCGGATCTTTAGTTATTTGACCATCTCAAAGCTTCGTTTAATGAAAGCAGTTAATTCTTCCCCTTTTAGGAGGTTCTGAGAAAGCCTTGCCAGATCAAGGGATTGTTTGATCAGTCGTTCCTGTTTTTTGGCTGTTTTGGTGTTGAGGATCTCCGTGATCAATTCGTGGTTGGTATTGACCACCAGGTTATACATCTCGGGCATATTACCCATTCCAAACATACCACCGCCCGTTTGCTGCATTTCTTTCATACGCCGCATGAATTCCGGCTGAGTAATAATGAGAGGGGCAGCATTGCTATCCATGGCTTCCAGTTGGACAGTATATTTACCTTCCGGGATCACTTTCTCAAAATCAGCTTTCAGTTTTTCCTTTTCTTCCTCGCTCAGCTTGGAAATTTCCTGGTCTTCTTTTTTGATGAGGTTGTTGACATGGTCTGAATCTACCCGCACAAAAGACAGTTTTTCCTTGGAGGTCTCCAGCTTTTGAAGAAGGTGTGAAACGATAGGGGAATCCAAAAGCAGTACTTCATATCCCTTTTCTTTTGCGGCCTCTATGTAGCTGTGCTGCTCGTTTTCATTCGATGCATACAGGATCACCATATTACCGTCTTTATCGGTCTGGTGCTCCCTTATCTTTTCTTCCAGCTCCTCGAAGGTGAAATACTGGCTGTCAACTGTAGGATACAGAGCAAACTTTTGAGCTTTTTCAAAAAATTTCTCTTCAGAAAGCATTCCGTATTCTATCACGATCTTGATGTCATTCCATTTTTGCTCGAAGTCTTCTCTGTTGTTGCTGAAAAGTGTTTTCAGTTTATCTGCCACTTTACGCGAAATATAGCTGGAGATCTTTTTTACAGAGCTATCGGCCTGCAGGTAAGATCGTGAGACATTAAGAGGAATGTCAGGAGAATCGATCACTCCGCGCAGCATGGTCAGAAATTCAGGAACGATCCCTTCGACATTATCAGTAACAAAAACCTGGTTCTGGTATAACTGGATCTTATCCTTCTGGATGTTCATGTCCTGGGTCATCTTCGGGAAATAAAGGATTCCGGTAAGATTGAAAGGATAATCCACGTTTAGGTGAATATGGAACAGGGGTTCCTCGAACTGCATTGGGTACAGTTCGCGATAAAATTCCTTATAATCCTTTTCCTCCAGGTCTGTAGGCTGTTTGGTCCATGCGGGCTCCGTATTGTTGATGATGTTATCAACTGTCTTTGTTTCGGGTTTCGCGTCTTCTGGAGCATCTTCGGGTAAAGGAAGACTTTCTTCCCTGGTTCCGAATTTAATAGGGATAGGCATGAACTTGTTGTACTTCACCAACAGCTCCCTGATGCGGTTTTCCTCGAGGAACTCCTTGTCATCCTCATTAATGTGCAGGATGATCTCGGTCCCGTGCTCTTTTTTGTCAGCCTCTTCAATCGTGAATTCGGTCGTTCCTTCACACACCCAGTGGGCCGCAGGCTCGTCTTTATAGGATTTGGTGATGATCTCAACTTTGTTGGCTACCATAAAGGCAGAGTAGAAACCAAGACCAAAATGCCCAATGATCCCGCTGTCCTTTGCGGAATCCTTATATTTTTCAAGAAACTCTTCGGCTCCCGAGAAGGCTACCTGGTTGATGTATTTCTCAACTTCTTCTTTGGTCATCCCGATCCCCTGATCGATTATGCGAAGCTGTTTTTTCTCTTTGTCGATTTTAACTTCAATAACGGGATTACCATATTCTACTGATGCTTCCCCGATGCTGGTGAGGTGTTTTAATTTCAGGGTCGCATCGGTTGCGTTTGAGATCAATTCGCGCAAAAAGATCTCGTGGTCACTGTAGAGGAACTTCTTTATTAAAGGGAAGATATTTTCTACAGATACATTAATGTTTCCGGTTGCCATATATAGACTGTTTTAAAATTTGGTGTATAATGATTCAGTCTCCTGTAGTCAAAAAAAGTACCAAGTCAACTGCACTGCCAAAGTGGCATGGCAATGTAAGGTTTTGAAGATCACTGCGTCTAACAGGTTACATTTTCCTGAAAATCATACCATTCGCTAATTTTGTTTAGAAAAAATAGCATAAATATAAACAGAAGTATTATCTTTGAAAAAGAAAAAAAATGGCTACAGTAAAAAAAGATACCACCAAACAACAGCCTTTGGATCGAGGGCGGTTGATATCCCTCTACATGGAATACGTACTGGAGAGAGGGGAGAGTCCCGGGACTGTTTACCGGTTCTGTAAAGAGCATGATTTGGAAGAAGCCGATTTCTATGAATTCTTTGGGAGTTTTGAAGGGCTAAAAAAGGCGGTATGGGTGCAGTTCTTCGAATATACTGTGGGTCTAATGGAAAAGAGCAGTGAGTATAAAACTTTTTCGAGGAGGGAAAAAATGTTGACCTTTTATTATACCCTGTTTGAGGTGCTTACTGCTAATAGGAGTTATATTCTTTTTGCATTAAAGCAGGATAAAATGCCGCTGAAGAACCTGGAGCAACTTAAAGGGCTTCGGCAAAATATTAGAAAATTCGGTAAAAATTTAATCAAAAGTTCCGGAGAGGAAAAACAATCCCGGCGGCCGGTGCAGAGCGAAGCTGTTTTCGCTGAAGGTGCCTGGCTGGAATTTCTCTTCCTGTTAAAGTTTTGGATAGATGATAATTCTCCCCGGTTTGAGAGTACAGACGTTGCCATAGAAAAATCTGTTAATACGGCTTTTGATCTATTGGATATAAGGCCATTGGAACGCGTACTTGATCTGGGAAAATTTCTTTGGAAAGAAAGAATAGTTTAGCCCCCTTTATTGCCCCCGCGGTCAGGTTTTTACCCCTACAAAATACTTGCCTGCGGGGTTTTTTATGCTAAAAAACAACTATGAAGACTATAGATAAGATCCCCGTTGGAAAAATAGGACGTACCGGAAAAATGGTGCAGACAGGTATTAAAGTTGGCGGTAATTACCTGAAGTATTACGGCAAGAAAGCATTCAATGCTGAGCACTCGAGGGACGAGCTGGATGAGCATAATGCAGCCGATATTTATGACGGGCTTAAGAGCTTAAAGGGTAGTGCGCTCAAGGTAGCACAAATGCTTTCTATGGAAAAGAGCCTGTTGCCGGGGGCATACGTGGAAAAATTCAGCCTGGCACAATTTAGTGTTCCTCCACTTTCGGCCCCGCTAGTAAGAAAGACGTTTAAAAAATATCACGGAAAGTACCCGGAAGAGATCTTCGACTCCTTTACGCCAGAATCTGTGAATGCGGCTAGTATAGGACAGGTCCATCGGGCCACGAAAGATGGAAAGGAACTGGCGGTGAAGATCCAGTATCCGGGTGTGGCAGAAAGTATCACTTCAGACCTGGCACTTGTCAAGCCAATGGCTGTAAGGATGTTCAATATAAAAGGAAAAGACGCCGAAAAATTTTTCCGGGAAGTAGAAGGGAAGCTGCTGGAGGAAACAGATTATGTGCTGGAGGTGGAGCAGAGCAAGGAAATTTCCGGCGCATGTAAACACATCCCTAACCTTAAATTCCCCGAGTATTATGAGGGGTTATCCAGCGAAAAGGTCATTACCATGGACTGGATGAACGGTGTCCATCTTAGCCAGTTTGCGCGAAGCAACAGGGACCGGTCACTGGCCAACAGGATTGGCCAGACGCTTTGGGATTTCTATATGTATCAGATACATACTCTTAAAGCGGTACATGCAGATCCCCATCCCGGTAATTTTCTAGTAGATGAAGCAAATTACCTGGTGGCATTAGATTTTGGATGTATTAAAAGGATCCCTGCTAAATTCTATGACCCCTACTTTGATTTGACCAGGCAGCAAAATTTTGAAAATCCTGAACTGTTGAGGTCGGGTTTGCGGCAGCTTGAGATCTTAAAGGAAAATGATTCCCCCCGGGAGGTCGCTTATTTTTCTGATCTTTATTATCAAATGTTAAGTCTCTTTGCCCGCCCTCTTAATTCGGAGACCTTTGACTTTTCAGATGACCGGTTTCTGGCAGAAATCTCGGGTCTGAGCGAAAAATACGCGAGGGACGCTGATTTGAGAAAGATGGATGCCAACAGGGGTAGTGAGCACTTTATTTACATAAGCAGAACCTTTATGGGGCTGTACAGCCTGTTGAGTGAACTAAAAGCCACTGTACGCACCGGGCCTTATTAGGAATAGGAAATAGAGGGCGATTTAAGAGCAAAGGCCGGTAAATACCGGCCTTTGCTCTTTTGTTAGTGTATTT
>JBEPWW010000211.1:0-5184 GCA_041642215.1 Salinimicrobium sp.
ATTTGAAAAATCCTGCAATCTTTATTGATTGCAGGTTTTTTTTGTTTCGGATCTCTACTAATAAAAAGATCCCTTTGGTTTACAAAGGGATCTTTTCTTAACCAGCAAGATGTGATGCAGGACCACTACTCGTCGTGATGCATAAAGTTTTGCTTTGCCAATAACTCTGCTTCGGTTTCTTCATTGGCCGGGTCCGGGACACAGCAATCCACGGGGCAAACTGCCGCACATTGTGGCTCATCATGGAATCCCTGGCATTCCGTACATTTATCGGGGACTATATAATATATTTCATCACTTAAAGGCTCCTGAGCTTCATTTGCGTTGACATCCTTACCGTTGGGAAGGATGATATCCCCGCTCAGGTCAGTACCATCAGCATATCTCCAATCATCTGCTCCTTCGTATATAGCAGTGTTGGGGCATTCGGGTTCACACGCGCCACAGTTAATACATTCGTCTGTTATTATAATTGCCATAGCTTATTTTTATTCTAAATTTGCACAAATTTAAAGCCAAATCAGTTCTTAAACAAATAAGCGAATGACAATTGAACAGCGTGTAGAAAAATTTGTTACCCTGGGGGAATTTTTAGGCCAGTTTCTTCCTGAAGGAAATTTTCCCAATAACGACCTGCCTCACAACGATCCCTATTTTGATCGTTTGGAGGAGAAGATACAGCTTTCTGTTCATCATAACGGCTGGTTCACCAGGGAAAACATCATCTATTCGCTGCAACAATGGAGTAAAGCCCTAACCCGGGAAAATCTCTTCAAATGGGTAGAGCCTTACGACTTATCGCCACCAACCCCAAAAACCGTAGGTATTGTCATGGCGGGCAATATCCCTTTAGTGGGTTTTCATGATTTTTTATCGGTGCTGATTAGCGGTCATAAAGCACTTATCAAACAATCTTCCAATGACCAGTTACTCCTTCCCGTCATAGCAGATTATCTCTTAGCCATAGCCCCGGAATGGCAGGGTCATATCAATTTATTATCAGACTCAGGGGCGGGCCCGGCGAAAATGGAAAATTTTGATGCGGTCATTGCCACCGGAAGTAATAATACTGCCCGCTACTTCGAATACTATTTTGCCGGAAAACCTTCCATCATCAGGAAGAACAGGAACTCTGTAGCGGTCCTTACAGGACAGGAAACTACCGGGGAACTGGAATTACTGGGAGAAGACATCTTTAGGTATTACGGCCTGGGATGCCGAAACGTATCCAAATTATATGTTCCGGAAAACTACAATTTCGATGCTTTTTTTAAGGCAATCTATTCCTGGAATCCCATAATCAACCAGGCCAAGTATGCCAACAACTACGATTATAATAAAGCTGTATATCTAATGAGCAGGTTTCGCCTGTTGGAAAATGGATTTTTGATCCTGAAGGAGGATAAAAGTTTTGGTTCCCCAATAGCTACCCTATTCTACGAAACCTATTCCAATCCAGAAAGCCTCAGGGTAGAACTGGCAAAGCAGAAGGATGCGATACAATGTGTGGTCGCCAAGGGGATTAGTAAGAAGGAGGTAGATTTTGGTGCTACCCAGCAGCCCGCGTTGTGGGATTATGCTGACAATGTAGATACCCTGGCCTTTCTTTCTGAAAAGCTGTAGGTTTTTTAAGAAAACACGCATGAATTTAGATCAGAACCTTGTGAATATCACTAAATCAAATAGCTAAGCACACCAAACTACTCCTAAATTATCATTTTAATAACAAGTAATCCGCAAGGTTTTTCTCATATTTGTAACTGTTAAAAATTTACATATGAAAAAACACAACTATAGTGCGGGGCCCTGTATCCTTCCGCAGGAAGTATTCCAGGAAGCTTCACAGGCCATACTTGATTTCAATAATTCAGGATTATCTATTCTTGAGATCTCCCATAGAAGTAAAGATTTCGTTGATGTCATGGAAGAAGCCCGAAATCTGGCCCTTGAATTACTGGGCCTGGAAGGAAAAGGCTATAAAGCCCTCTTCCTGCAAGGCGGCGCAAGTACTCAGTTCCTGATGGTGGCCTACAACCTTCTGCAAACAAAAGCGGCCTATCTCAATACCGGCACATGGTCTTCCAAAGCAATCAAGGAAGCAAAATTTTTTGGCGATGTGGCTGAAGTAGGCAGCTCTGCTGACAAGGATTTTAAATATATCCCAAAGGGTTATTTTATCCCTTCAGATGTTGATTATTTCCATTGTACCAGCAACAACACCATCTATGGAACCCAAATGAAAGAATTCCCTTCCACCCCGCGTCCTGTAGTATGTGATATGAGCAGCGACATTTTTTCAAGGGAACTGGATTTTTCACAGTTCGACCTGATCTATGCAGGGGCACAAAAGAACATGGGACCTGCGGGGACGACCCTGGTAGTTGTGAAGGAAGATTTGTTAGGTAAAGTAGACCGCTCAATCCCATCTATGATGGACTATAAGATCCATATTAATAAAGCCAGTATGTTCAATACCCCGGCTGTGTATGCCGTATATGTGTCTATGCTAACTTTGAGATGGATCAAAAAGAACGGAGGAGTCGCTGCCATGGAAGAGATGAATAATAAAAAAGCTTCACTGCTGTATTCTGAGATCGACATTAATCCTTTATTTGAGGGCTATGCCAATAAAGAGGACCGTTCATCAATGAATGCCACTTTTACCCTGGTTAATGATGACCTGAAGGAAAGCTTTGATGCCATGTGGAAAGAAGCCGGTATCAATGGCTTGAATGGCCACCGCAGTGTGGGAGGCTATCGGGCTTCCATGTATAATGCCCTGCCCCTGGAAAGTGTACAGGTTCTGGTAGATGTAATGGGAGAACTCGAACGTAAAGCCTGATACATCAAACATGGAATATTACCCGAAATCAATAACATACAAAAGAAGATTGAATGAAAGTTTTAGCAAACGACGGAGTATCTCAAAGCGGTGTTAATTCCTTTGAGGAAGCCGGCTTTGAAGTGATAACCACCAAAGTAGCTCAGGAACAACTTATAGATTACATCAACAACAATAATATTGATGTCCTGCTGGTGAGAAGTGCCACCAAAGTTCGAAAGGACCTAATAGATGCCTGTCCTAACCTGAAGGTCATTGGCCGGGGCGGCGTAGGAATGGATAATATTGATGTAAAATATGCAAAAGAGAAAGGACTGCACGTAATCAATACCCCGGCAGCCTCTTCCCAATCTGTCGCTGAACTGGTTTTCGCCCATTTATTTGGCGGGGTCCGCTACCTTCATGATGCCAACCGGAACATGCCACTGGAAGGGGATTCTAAATTCAAGGAACTCAAAAAGAACTATGCGGGAGGCCGGGAACTTAAAGGTAAAACCCTTGGGATAATAGGCTTTGGGCGCATAGGCCTTGAAGTAGCCAAAATTGGACTGGGAATTGGCATGAAAGTAATTGTAAGCGGGAAAACTGAAGGTGAAATTGAAGTAGAGCTGGAATTTTACGAAAGCAGCCGCGTCTCTGTGAAAGTGAAAAAAGAACCTGTTGAAGATCTTATACAGCATGCTGATTTTATAACCCTTCATGTTCCTGCTCAAAAAGATTATTTATTAGGAAAGGCACAATTTGATAAAATGAAGGACGGAGTGGGAATCATCAACACCGCTCGTGGAGGCGTTATAGATGAAGCTGCCCTTATCACCGCCCTGGAAAGCGGAAAAGTTTCTTTTGCCGGCCTGGATACTTTTGAGCATGAACCATCCCCTGCAATTAAAGTTCTTATGAATCATCGAATCTCATTAAGTCCGCATATTGGCGCTGCTACCCTGGAAGCCCAGGACAGGATAGGAACAGAACTGGCAGATCAGGTCAAAGAGATACTGAAGAAGTAATTCTTCAAAAACAAATTTTTTCTAAAAATGCTTCTGTTAAAAGAAGCATTTTTTTTTGTAAAAACCTGTTAGCATCGTTAATGTAGGATATAAATTTTGTAAATTAAATGGTTGACACCAAAACACTTAACAATGGCTTCAATATTAGACTTTTTAAATACCGAAACCGGAAAGGACTTTATTCAAAAATCAAGTAAGGAAATCAATGAGAGCCCTGAGAGAGTGGAATCTGCTCTGGGCATGGCTCTTCCAATGATGATGGGAGGCCTTAAGAAGAATACCCGGTCACCGCAAGGTGAAGAAAAACTGGCTAGAGAGCTTGAAAAGGATAAACATGATGGCTCCATGTTGGACAACCTAAAGGGAATGAATCCCGCAGATCTCTTAGGAGAAGGATCTGGTATCCTGGGACATATCTTTGGAGGAAAACAATCTAAAATAGAAGAAGCGGTAAGTTCAGCCACAGGCATTGAAACCGCAAAAATATCCAAACTTCTAAAGATGGCAGCTCCTCTTGTTCTGGGAATTCTTGGAAAACAAAAACGAAAAGATAATACAGGCCAGAGTGGAATTAAAGATCTCGTAGGTTCTGTGCTGGGGACGAATTCGTCACATGACCAGTCTTTACTGGAATCCTTTCTTGATACTGACGCCGATGACCCTATTACCAAAGACATGGCGGGAAAGCTTTTTGGCGGCAAAGGGAAATCAAAGGGACTGGGAAGTTTCTTCAAAGGATAGGCCCTTCTTAAAAATTTAAAATCATGAAACATTTCCTGTATATACTGTTGATGGGCGTATTCATTTACAGCTGTGGCCCCACACGGGACAGATCTCTGGAACCCGGCAATGGCCAAATCACCGAAAATGATACGGTGAGGATAGCCAATGATAGTCTTGAATACGAGATCATAATTATAGACCCCGGCTTTGCCTATTTCCTTGCATCACAGGCCAGACCAGAAGGGTATTATTCCCAATATTATCTTGAAAACAAGAACAGGTTCCTGGTCACCGAGTATAATCAAAGGGTAAATCAACCGTTTAGATATGATCCTGACATTTATGTTCAGGAAATCCAGTACGATCCCAGTATCGATTATGGATATGAAGTGAATTATAAATTGTATTATTATTTTGTTTACCTGTCCCGAAGATATAATCAGCGATTTTCTGTACCCACCAGGATATAGAAAAAAGATAAACCTGCCATTCGGAAATTTTACCTGCTATTTTAAGATCACAAAAAAATTGCAACCTGTTGATGTCTGTAAGGTTTTTGATATATTTGCAGCATGGAAAAATTAAAAAAGCGCTGGGGCATTTCCTCAACCC
>JBEPWW010000212.1:0-5149 GCA_041642215.1 Salinimicrobium sp.
TAATTTTTTTTCGAAATGCACCACATCCACATCAAAAATCCCCAGACCCTTAGTATTACCTTCTTCAGACTTTCTGCACATGAGCTGCATCCCCAGGCAGATTCCCAGGACCGGCTGCGTCAGGTACGGAATGATCTTGTCAAGACCGGTACTTTTCAGCTTTTTCATGGCGCTTGCAGCTTCCCCCACTCCGGGAAAGATGACTTTTTCGGCTGCTTTAATCTCTTCGGCATCACTGCTTAATGTTCCTTCATACCCCAGACGTTCCAGGGCGAATTTGATACTTTGTATATTCCCTGCCCCATAATCAATAATGACCACTTCTTTTCCTGCTTTTTCAGCATGGGAGGACTGCTTTGCGTTTATTTCCATTGATCGTTTAATTCCTGTTCTGCGTATCTTTTTTTATCCTGCTAAAGCTTTCCTTTTGTACTGGGCAGGATCATTTTTTCGGGGTCCTGTTTAACAGCTACTTTTATGGCTTTTGCAAAAGCCTTAAAAATAGCTTCTATCTTGTGGTGCTCATTGGTACCTTCAGCTTTGATGTTCAAATTGGCTTTCGCCCCGTCTGTAAAAGATTTAAAGAAATGATAGAACATCTCTGTTGGCACCTGCCCGATCATTTCCCGCTTAAAATCTGCTTCCCAAACCAACCAGTTCCTCCCACCAAAATCTATGGCGACCTGGGCCAGGCAGTCATCCATTGGCAGGACAAATCCATAGCGCTCTATTCCCAGTTTGTTTCCAAGAGCCTTTGAAAAAACCTCTCCCAAAGCTATGGCCGTATCTTCTATGGTGTGGTGTTCATCCACCTCCAGGTCTCCCTTAACCTGTACTTCCAGGTCCATCTGCCCATGGCGGGCAATTTGATCCAGCATATGATCAAAGAACTTCAGGCCGGTTGAAATAGTGCTCTGCCCTGTCCCGTCCAGATTTAGTTTGATAATGATATCTGTCTCATTGGTCTTCCTGCTAATCTCTGCTTTACGCTCTGTCTTTTTCAGGAATTTATAGATCTCCTCCCAGCTGTCGGTTTCCAGCTTTATGATCTTATCCAATTCTTCCCGTTCAACCGATATTTCATCCCTGCCCAGGGCCTCATGATTATTAATAAAAATTCCCTGTGCCCCAAGATTGCCGGCTAGTTCTATATCGGTTAGACGATCGCCAATTACAAAGGAGCCGGTCAGGTCATATTGATCGCTGTTCATATACTGCGTAACCAGTCCTGTACGCGGTTTCCTCGTCTCCGCATTTTCGTGTGCAAAGGTCCGGTCAATGACGATCTCGCTGAATTTCACCCCCTCATTCTCGAAGGCTTTGATTATAAAATTCTGCACCGGCCAAAAGGTATCTTCGGGAAAAGATTCTGTTCCCAATCCATCCTGATTGGTGACCATGACCAGATCGAAATCCAGTTCTCCCGCAATTCGCGCCATATACTGGAATGCTTTAGGATAAAATTCCAGTTTTTCAAAACTGTCCAGCTGGTGATCACCCGGTTCAAATACAAGCGTCCCGTCCCGGTCAATAAATAATACTTTTTTCATATGTTATTTCTTCTGTTTCCTTTAAAAAAGGTGTGTTTTTTACTTTTCTGCATCCATAATCTGTAAAGCCAGAATGAGTTTTTCATTCTCATCTTCTGTACCTATCGTGAACCGGATCGTATTTTCGCATAAAGCCTGATTGCTCCTGTTCCTCACCACAATATTTCTTTGGAGTAACTGCTGGTACCTGAGATTAGCGTTATCCATACGCGCCAGCAGGAAATTAGCATCAGAGGGAAAGATCTTTTCCACGATGCTTAATTTTGACAGCTCTGTGGCCAACCGATCTCTCTGCTTCTTTATTTTATTGATCTCAGTCCTTACTTCGTCAACTTCCAACAGGCGCTCCGCGGCTTTTTGGGCCGTCAGTTCATTTACATTATAAGGGGGCTTTATTTTTTTTAGGATATCAATAATTCCTTCAGAAGCATAACATATACCCAGTCTGATCCCGGCCAGCCCCCATGCTTTTGACATGGTTTGGGTGATCACCAGGTTAGGGAACCTTTCCAGCCTGCTAAGCCAGCTTTCTCTCTCAGAAAAATCAATATATGCTTCATCTATCACAACAAGCCCTTTGAACGCCTCCAACAGTTGCAGCACGATATTTTCTGAAAAGTCATTCCCGGTTGGATTATTAGGCGAGCACAGGAACAAAATTTTCGATCTCTCGTCTGCCGTTCTAAGAATCGACTCCACATTGGGTTCAAAATCGGGTTTTAAGATCACCTCCCTTTCCTCAATTTCGTTGATGTTCGCCAGCACCTTATACATTCCATAGGTAGGCGGCAGGGTTATTATGTTATCTTCCTTAGGTTCACAGAAGGCCCTAAAGAGTAGGTCCAGCACTTCATCGCTCCCATTCCCCAGGAGGATCTCCTGTTCCCGAACCTTTTTTAATGCTGCCAGCCGGGATTTTAAATTCCCCTGCTGCGGATCTGGATATCTGTTTAATCCCGAACCAAAGGGATTCTCATTGGCATCCAGAAACACCATGTCTTTTCCATCTGCCTTGAATTCATCCCGGGCAGAAGAATAGGGCAATAACTGCCTTACATTAAATCGCACCAGCTGGTTTATCTCAAAATTTTTGCTCATCTCTATAATTTCCCCAGGTCTTTTAATCTTAATGAAACTGCATTTTTATGAGCATGAAGACCTTCGGCTTCTGCCATTAATTCAATAGCCGACCCAATTTCAGCAATGCCGTCTTCTGAAATTTCCTGAAACGTGATACTCTTCATAAAGCTATCCAGATTTACCCCGCTGTACTGCCTGGCATACCCATTGGTAGGAAGGGTATGGTTTGTTCCCGATGCGTAATCCCCGGCACTTTCCGGAGTAAAATTACCTATAAAGACTGAACCTGCATTAAGAATACCCCGGGAGAAAAATTCCGGATTATTCGTGCAGATAATAAAATGCTCGGGGGCATATTCATTGATGAGCTCCAAAGCATCTTCCTTTTTTTCCATATAAACAAGCTTTGAATTCGCCATAGCCGCCGCCGCAATTTCTTGTCGGGGCAAATCCTGCAACTGCCGTTCCACTTCTGTCGCTGTTTCTTCCAAAAGTTTTTTGCTAAGGGAGACCAGGATCACCTGGCTGTCTTTCCCATGTTCAGCCTGCGACAAAAGATCGGAAGCAACATAGGCCGGGTTGGCAGAATCATCCCCAACTACTAAAAGTTCAGATGGACCTGCCGGCATATCTATAGCTACATTGTATTTGGTGGCCATTTGCTTGGCAACTGTTACAAACTGGTTTCCTGGACCAAAGATCTTGTACACTCTGGGAACAGTTTCAGTGCCAAAGGTCATGGCTGCGATAGCCTGGATCCCTCCTGCCTTGAAGATACTGGTTACCCCACAGAGGGCGGCGGTATACAGGATCACAGGATTGATCTCCCCATTCTTATCTGGCGGAGAACAAAGCACCATTTCCCTGCACCCAGCAATTTGCGCGGGGACAGCCAGCATAAGAATGGTTGAAAATAACGGCGCCGTTCCCCCGGGGATATAAAGACCTATCTTTTGCACAGGCCGTTTCTCCTGCCAGCAGGTTACCCCCGGCATGGTTTCTATTAAAACCTTTTCTGTTCTTTGGGCAGCATGAAACTTGGTGATATTCTTTTTTGCCAGATCAATTGCCTGCCTCAATTCATGCGGAACTTTTGCGGCCGCCGACCTGATCTCCTGATCGGAAACTTTGAGGTCCCCTGGATCTATTCCATCAAATAAACGGGTATATTTGGAAACTACCGCATCCCCCCCGGTTTGTACTTCCCCGAAGATCTGATTGACTGTTCTTTCAATATCCTGCACTGACTGGGTTGGACGCTTTAACAGGCTTTTCCATTCCCTTCTTTCTGGACTATATAGTGTCTGCATTTTGCTGTTTTTAAAGAACCATTTTTTCGATTGGTGCCACCAGTATACCTTCAGCCCCATTTTGTTTTAACTCGTCTATGACTTCCCAAAAACGTTCTTCAGAAATAACAGTATGCAAAGAACTCCATCCTTCTTCAGCCAAAGGGAGTACGGTAGGGCTCCTCATTCCCGGCAGAAGTTTTATGACTGCATCCAGTTTATCATCGGGAACGTTCATTAGAATATATTTTGATTTTCGGGCTCTGAGAACCGATTGGATGCGAAACTCCAATTTTTTAAGCACCTCTTGGCGTTCCTCAGAGATAAGCGGGGAAACAGCCAGTACCGCCTCACTCTGTAGCATAACCTCCACTTCCTTCAGGTTGTTCTTGAAGAGGGTACTGCCACTGGAAACGATATCACAAATGGCATCGGCAAGACCAATGTTTGGAGCGATCTCAACAGATCCATTAATGATGTGCAGTTCAGCCGTCAGCCCGTTCTTCTGCAAAAAGTTGTTTACGGTATTAGGATAGGAAGTCGCGATTTTTTTGCCATCCAGATCCTGCAACCCGCGATAATCTGCGGTTTTGGGTACGGCCAGGGAAACACGGCAGCGCGAGAACCCCAGTTTTTCAGATCTAATAATATCCTCCCCTTTTTCAATGAGTACATTTTCTCCAATGATAGCAATATCCACCACACCATCTCTGAGGTACTGGGGGATATCACCATTTCGCAAATAAAAGATTTCCAGCGGAAAATTTTTCGCTGTAGCCTTTAACTGCTCTTTTCCATTGTCAACAGAGATTCCCGCATCTTTTAGAAGCCGGAGGGAGTCATCGTGAAGTCTCCCTGATTTTTGTACTGCAATTCTGATCTTTTCCATTTGGTTTTGGTTTGGTTCAGGCAGATCAAAAAGGGAATAAAAAAACCCCGTTTGATCTGCTCAAACGGGGTTTTAAAAATATGATTTTAATACATATCAATCTCACCTCGCAGGAGCGAAACTATGAGAATGATGATGATGTACATGTTGTCCTTTCATTAGACTGCGAATTTACATAAATAATTTCTTATGATGCAAATCAAAGTTTAAAAAAGGACGTTTAATTGTTTCCAAGGATGAGTGGTAACCCACCATCGCCAGAACCAATGACCACTACTTTGGCATTAGGGGATTTGGAAAGTTCAACTGTAGCCTGAATTCCTTTTTCCTTAAGGATCTGA
>JBEPWW010000213.1:0-5123 GCA_041642215.1 Salinimicrobium sp.
GATTATCGCCAAAGATCTTACCAAGTATATAAACGATGGCAATAATTATGAAGCAGCAGAAGACAGCGAAGGAAACGTTTGGTGTGTAGTATATAAAAAAGGGCTTCTTTATTAAAGAACGACTCTGTGCACGGAGATTTCTCGGGTACCGTTTCCATCAATGTTGACAAAAATTGCCTGGTAATTAACGGGACCACTGTACATATGATCTCGGCCAATCAACCGGAAGACATCGACTATACAGAATACGGGATAAAAGATGCGTTGATCCTGGACAACACCGGAGCCTTCAGAGATAAGGAAGCATTAAGCAGGCATCTTAGCTCACGGGGAGCTGCTAAAGTTCTGCTGACCGCGCCAGGAAAGGGAGTTCCCAATATCGTTCACGGGGTAAACCATTCAGAATACAACCCTGACGAGGTTTCTATTTTTTCTGCCGCGTCCTGCACCACCAATGCCATCACTCCGGTCCTAAAAGCTGTGGAGGATTCCCTGGGAGTGGTTCACGGGCACCTGGAAACGATCCATGCCTATACCAACGACCAGAACCTGGTGGATAATATGCACAAAAAATACAGGAGGGGCCGTGCTGCCGCCCTTAATATGGTGATCACCGAAACCGGCGCCGGACAGGCAGTTTCAAAAGCACTTCCGGTTTTTGAAGGTAAGCTTACCTCTAATGCGATACGGGTTCCCGTACCTAACGGTTCCCTGGCGATCCTGAACCTGGAGGTAACGAATCCTACTTCAAAAGAGGGGATCAATGCAATCCTTAAAAAATATGCACTGGAAGGAAACCTGGTAGAGCAGATCAAATATTCCCTGGATAACGAGCTGGTCTCTTCAGACATTGTTGGTTCTGCCCAACCATCTATCTATGACAGTAATGCCACCATCGTTACAGAAGACGGAAAGAATGTGATCCTCTACGTATGGTATGACAATGAATATGGTTACAGCCATCAGGTCATCAGACTGGCTAAATATATTGCCAAGGTAAGAAGATTCACTTACTACTAACAGTTCATTTTCACCTTCATAAAAAAAAGCCTATCTCCTACAGATAGGCTTTTTTTTATGGAATCATTAACTGTCAAATCAATTAACTAAGTGCTGTCGGAAGGTTTTGTAGAGGTTTTCAAGTACCCTTTCAAAAACCAGGGCACCGATACCCTGGCCACCCAAGCTCCTTTGAAAGGAGATCTTAATGAGGTGGAGGCGGGAGTATGGCCCACTATTCTTAACATCTTCAAAAACGCATGGATCCAGGTATTTACCACAGACGTTGACGAAGCCATAGAATTTGAAGACGCTCTCCCGGGAATCGAAGAATTAAATCTTTTCTTTCACAAAAAAACCTTAAAAAAAACTATTTTTGCCGCAATATCCCCATACCCTGCTCGTTGTGGTAGGGAATAAAAAAACCTCAAGCTATGAAAAAACTTTTCCTTTTAACGATTGCCCTGTTTTTAACCGGTCTTACCGGTTACTCCCAGACCCCAGATTCAGCTGAATCCACCATTGATGGCCAGTTCCAGGAGTTGATAGAGAACTCCAACAATTTTAAAGGCTACAAAGTGGTAGACACTAAAGAATTAACCGCCCTTCAAAATCTTACCTCCCGACGTATTTCGGAATTAAAAGAAGAGATCACTACTTCAAAGGAAGCCGCTCTTGAACAGCAAAAACAGACCAAAGAACTTCAGGCAGAACTTCAAAACCTGCAGGCGCAACTCGAACAGGTAAGCGCCGAGAAAGACGCCCTTACTTTTCTGGGGTTCCCTTTCAGCAAAGACTCGTATAAAGCAATGATGTGGGGAATAGTAGGCGTTCTTGTTCTTGCCCTTATATTTTTCATATACAGGTTTAAAAAGAGCCATGTGAATACTCAGGAAGCTCGTAAGCGCCTGGAAGAAACAGAAAAGGAATTTGAAGCTTTCCGTGCAAAAGCCCTGGAAAAAGAGCAGCGCATGGGCAGGCAGTTGCAGTATGAGCGAAACAAGTCCATAAAAGTTTCTCAATAGAGATTATAACATTGTTTTTTTAGCTGAAAAGCGCAGCTATCACTAATATTGCATCTGCTTTTAGTGAAAGCTCTACTTTTCAGCTAATTTTAATTTATTCAGCTATGCGCATTGACATCATCACTGTAGTTCCGGATATTCTAAAAAGTCCGTTCGAAGCCTCTATTTTAAAAAGAGCTATTGAAAAAGGGCTGGTAGAGATCCATTTGCATAATCTGCGGGACTATGTGACCGATAATTACAGGCAGATCGATGATTATCAATTTGGCGGTGGTGCCGGTATGGTCATGATGATAGAGCCTATTGACAAATGCATTTCGGCTTTAAAAGCAGAAAGGGAGTATGATGAGGTTATATACATGACTCCAGATGGGGAGACCCTAAGGCAGGGTATGGCAAATGAGCTTTCCCTAAAAAAGAACCTCATCATCCTGTGCGGTCATTACAAAGGAGTGGACCAACGGGTACGCGAGCATTTCATCACCCGGGAAATATCTGTGGGAGATTACGTACTCTCAGGAGGAGAACTGGGAGCTGCAGTACTATGTGACGCGTTGATAAGACTGCTGCCGGGAGTTTTGGGCAATGAAACTTCCGCCCTTACAGATTCCTTTCAGGATAACCTCCTGGCCCCGCCTATTTATACCCGACCCGCCGATTATAAGGGCTGGAAAGTACCCGAGATCCTCACTTCCGGAAATTTTCCGAAAATAGAGGAATGGAGGGAAGAAAAAGCATACGAACGGACCAAAAAACTGCGTCCCGATCTGCTTAAAGATTAAATGGATTTTTTATTCCACTTTCCTCCCGGAGAATAAAAAAATTTTATACTTTTGCACTCGTTTCTAGATCAACCTCTGGCGAAAACCGTGAATGTTGTTTTAGATTATATTTTAAACCATCTCAACATGGAATCCTTAGTTAAATTTGTACAGGACGAATTCGTTACAAAAAAAGATTTCCCGGATTTTTCAGCCGGAGACACCATTACGGTTTACTATGAAATTACAGAGGGCGCCAAGACGCGTACCCAGTTCTTTCGTGGCGTAGTAATCCAAAAAAGAGGAACAGGTGCTTCCCAGACCTTTACCATTCGTAAAATGAGTGGTACTGTAGGGGTTGAACGAATTTTCCCTTTAAACCTTCCTGCCCTTCAAAAAATTGAAGTCCTTAAACGTGGTAAAGTGCGTCGCGCAAGAATTTACTACTTCAGGGAGCTTACCGGTAAGAAAGCAAGAATTAAAGAAAGAAGAAGATAAGGTATTGCCTGTCTCTTGTAAAAGCCCCGTAATCGGGGCTTTTTTTTTGTCTCTATATTATTTAAGAAAATATTATAAATAATTAGATGTCAGTCATTTGCATATTTAGATCCGGGGTCTTATCTTTATAACTCAGAATTTTAAAAGCAGAAAATGACACAAGGAATTTTCTTTTTAAGATTCGATGTAGAGTACGATCTTTACATAAGTTTTTATCGTTTTGAAACACTGCCCAATTCAGGTGATTTAATTTGATAAAAACGTCTTTGGAATAATTTATAATTTTTCCTTCACAGGAAATTATATCTTATTCCAAACTGAAATAACATACGCTATGAGATGATGAAAAGTCTTATTTCATGAATTTAAAAGTTCAGCGATTAATGTTATTTCATCAGAAGCCATTTCATTATAAAATTATAGTGAAATGGCTTTTTTTATGTCCCGGCCTGAACTTCTACTTCCCCTACTTCTATTCCACCTATGAAAAAACCTTTAAAAATGGTAAATTGCGCAATATAATCCGCAATTAAACTAAGAAACATATGACACAGAAAACAAAAATAATCTACACTAAAACCGATGAGGCTCCTGCCCTTGCCACTTATTCCTTTTTACCCATCGTACAATCTTTCACCAAACCGGCACAGGTTGACCTGGAAACCCGCGATATTTCCCTTTCCGGGAGGATCCTCTCACAATTTCCCGAAAGGCTTTCTGAAGACCAGAAAATGACTGATGACCTCGCTGAGTTGGGCGCATTGGCAAAGCTTCCCGAAGCCAATATCATTAAACTTCCCAATATCAGCGCTTCCATTCCACAGCTCAAGGCAGCGATAAAAGAACTTCAGGATAAAGGATATGCCCTGCCAGATTATCCCGATGATCCGGGCTCAGCGGAAGAGAAGGATGCAAAAGCCCGATATGACAAAGTAAAAGGAAGCGCGGTAAACCCGGTGCTACGGGAAGGAAACTCAGACCGTCGTGCTCCAAAAGCGGTGAAGAATTATGCTAAAAAGAACCCTCACTCTATGGGAGAATGGGATTCCGACTCCAAAACACACGTAGCTACCATGGGGCAAGGGGATTTCTATTCCAATGAGAAATCGGTTACCATTGAAAAAGCGACCAGTGTAAACATAAGCCTGAAAACCAATTCAGGAAATCTAATCCCTTTAAAGGAAAACCTCGAGCTGCTTGATGGGGAGATCATTGACGGCACCTTTATGAGCAAAAAGGCCCTGTTGGATTTTCTCGAAGAACAGGTTCAGGATGCCAAAGAAAAAGGCGTGCTTTTCTCCCTTCACTTAAAGGCAACCATGATGAAGGTTTCTGACCCCATCATTTTTGGTCATGCGGTAAGAACGTATTTTAGTGATGTCTTTGAAAAATATGCTCAAGAACTGGAGCAGGCTGGAGCTGATCCAAACAGCGGACTCGGTGCCGTCCTGAATGCCATAGAGAACCTGCCCGAAGATAAAAAAGCTGCCATAGAAGCAGATATAAAGGCCGATATCAAAAACGGACCCGATATGGCCATGGTAAATTCAGATAAAGGTATTACCAACCTTCACGTTCCCAGTGACGTTATCATTGACGCTTCCATGCCTGCAATGATACGAACTTCAGGAAAAATGTGGAATGCACAGGGCGAGACCCAGGATACCAAAGCCATTATTCCAGACAGCAGCTATGCCGATGTATACCAGACCACCATTGAATTTTGCAAAAAGAATGGAGCCTTTGATCCAACTACAATGGGAACGGTACCAAACGTAGGGCTCATGGCTCAGAAAGCAGAGGAATACGGTTCTCACGACAAAACCTTTGAAATCAAAGA
>JBEPWW010000214.1:0-4995 GCA_041642215.1 Salinimicrobium sp.
CTATACAGATGCCGAGATACCCACCCGTACCTATGCCATGGACCAGGAAGAACTTTTTAGCGGGATGCGGGAAGGACTAAAGCTCATGCACGAAGGGGAAACCGTAACTTTCATATTCCCTTCCCATAAAGCTTACGGCTTTTACGGGGACAAGAAGAGGATAGGCAGAAATGTTCCTATTATTTCTACCGTAACTTTACACAAGATAAATAAAGAAGAATAACTCTAACAATTCAAACCAACATGAAGAAAATCAGCATTTTAGTATTATGCAGTATTCTATTTTCACTTACTGCCTGTAACGATAAATATCCCGATCTTGAGGACGGCCTGTATGCCGAATTCAAAACCAACCAGGGGGATTTTGTAGCCAGGCTCTACCACGAAGCCACTCCTATGACTGTTGCCAGTTTTGTATCCCTGGCTGAAGGCAAAAGTGAAATGGCCAGTGAAGAATACCAGGGAAAGAGGTTTTACGATGGTCTTACTTTTCACAGGGTAATAGAGGATTTCATGATCCAGGGGGGAGATCCTTCAGGAACCGGAAGCGGTGGCCCCGGTTATAAATTCCCGAACGAGATCGTGGATACCCTGCAGCATGACTCCAAAGGTATTCTCTCTATGGCCAATTCGGGGCCCGATACCAATGGAAGTCAGTTTTTCATCACCTTAAAAGAAACTCCATGGCTAAACGGGATGCACACCGTATTCGGGAAAGTGGTCCAGGGACAGGAAGTAGTAGACCAGATAGGATCTTTAGAAACAGATGAAAGAGACCGGCCGGCACAGGAAGTGGTGATGGAAGAAGTAAACATCATTAGAAAAGGAAGCAGCGCAAAGAACTTTGACGCGGCAGAGGTACTAAGTACCGAAATAGAAACGATCGAAGCAAGAGCCGAAGAGGAACAAAAAAGACTTGAAGAGCAAAGAGCTGCCAACCAGGAGCGTTTTGAACAACTCGAAGAAGAAGCTCAAGAACTGGAAAGTGGTTTAAAGATCCACTTCCTGGAAGAGACAGGCGGTGAAAAACCAAAGATAGGGGAAACCGTTATGGTGAACTACATCGGTTACCTGGAATCAGGGGAGATCTTCGACACCAATAAAGAGCAGGTTGCAGAAGAAGCAGGTATCCTTAACAGAAAAAGACAGGAGATGGATGGTTACCAGCCCATGGCCGTACTATATAGCCCAGATGCTCCCATGATCCCCGGATTTAGGGAAGGCATCCAGCAAATGACAGTGGGTGACAAAGCCCTTCTGTTCATCCCTGCCCACCTGGGATACGGGGAAAGAGGGGCACCACCTGTGATCCCGGCAAATGCCGATCTTATTTTCGAGGTGGAAATAGTTTCTGTACAGGAGTAAAACGACAACAGGATTTATCAAATAAAAATGCCCCCGGTAAGCCAAATACTTACCGGGGGCATTTTTTATACTACCTTCTCCGGGTAATTAATTCCTCTTCGGGATGTTCTTTAGGATCTCCATGACGAAATCCCAGTACTTTTGAGCAGAGGATATGCTTGCCCGTTCATCTGGGGAATGAGCGCCCCTAATGGTAGGGCCAAAGGAGATCATATCCATCTCCGGGTAATGTTGCCCCAGGATCCCGCATTCGAGCCCGGCATGGCATGCCGCTATCTCTGCTTTTTCCCTGTTCATTTTTTGATAAAGTTCGTCCAACACTGTCAGGATGGGAGAATCTGGGTTGGGAGCCCAGCCCGGGTACTCTCCGGAAAGCACCACTTCAAATCCCGCCAGTTCAAATCCTGCCCGCAGGCTATTTGCCAGATCGGTTCTGGAAGATTCTACAGAAGAACGCGTAAGACACAGGATCTCAATTTTTCCATCCTTCACCTCTACCCTGGCCACATTATTGGAGGTTTCCACCAGCCCGGGAATATCGGGACTCATGCGGTACACCCCGTTGTGGGCGGCATACAAAGCCCTTACCAGGAGTTCTTGCGGTCCCAGCTCCATCACCTTTTCAGGAAGCGCTGTATCCTCAACCGAAATCTTAAGTTTGGGTTCGAGAGACCTGTATT
Organism: Salinimicrobium sp.; assembly: GCA_041642215.1. GTDB lineage: Bacteria > Bacteroidota > Bacteroidia > Flavobacteriales > Flavobacteriaceae > Salinimicrobium. Next base: position 2,046 of record JBEPWW010000214.1, read on the forward strand.
CTTCTTTAATGGCAGTGATGATCCTGTCGATCTCCTGTTTAAAGTCCTCTTTTTGAAAATCTTCTATGGTGACCACCGCCTCACTTTCTCTCGGGATGGCATTTCTCAAACCGCCGCCGTTGATCGTTGCAATGCGCAGCCCAGATTTCTCAAAACCTTCAAACAACAGGCGGTTCATGAGTTTATTGGCATTTCCCAGGCCTTTAATGATATCCATTCCGGAGTGTCCTCCCTGCAAGCCGGAGATCCTGATCTTAAAAGCGATCGAATCTTCCGGAACATTCTCCTGTGCATAGGTTCTTTTCGCGGTGATATCCACCCCACCGGCACATCCTATCCCTATCTCATCATCCTCCTCGGTATCCAGGTTGAGCAGGATCTCCCCTTTGAGCAATCCCGGTTTTAGCCCCTTGGCACCGGTCATGCCGGTTTCTTCATCTATGGTGAATAAAGCCTCCAGCTCGGGATGCTCTATGGAATCACTTTCCAGGATAGCCATGATGGTCGCCACCCCCAGGCCGTTATCAGCCCCCAGGGTAGTGCCCCTTGCTCTCACCCAGTCCCCATCCACATACATGTCGATGCCCTGGGTCTCAAAATCAAAATGTGAATCGGAGTTCTTTTGATGCACCATATCCAGGTGGGACTGCAGTACCACAGTCTTTCTATCCTCCATACCTTTGGTTGCAGGTTTCCTGATGATCACATTGCCCACCTCATCAACCTCGGTCTCAAGCTGAAGCCTGTTACCAAAATTCTTCATGAATTCGATCACCCTTTCCTCCTTTTTGGAGGCCCGGGGTACGGCATTGAGATCTGCAAATTTGTTCCAGAGTGGCTTTGGCTCCAAAGCCCTTATTTCTTCGTTCATGACGCTTATGATTTTGAATTTTAACAAATATAGAGCTTAGTTTACAGAAAGCCTCCGGCCGCTGTCAAAATTTCAAACAGCAGTCTTTTCCCATTATGATCTCGCCTCGACGAGCATACGCTCCCTTTTTTACCTACCTGTCTTATTCAACTAAATTCGTACTTTTGAAAGGTGAAGAAGAAATCGGCCCTTGTTCTTGCAATGCTCTTACCGGTGCAGATCGCCGGGGTAAGGATATTGTCCAATTACCCGCAGTTTGTGGAAGAATGGTACAGCACCGGGATCTATCCCTTCACCTCTACCCTTATGCGCGCCGGCCTGGGTTTTCTTCCTTTCTCTTTAGGGGATTTCATGTACACCCTTCTGGTGATCCTTTTATTACGCTGGCTCTTTTTAAGGATCAGCCAAAAATTTAAAAATCCGAGGAAATGGGGACTGGAAGCCCTGGCTACTCTTTCTGTCATCTATGCCTGCTTTAACCTTTTCTGGGGCCTCAATTATTACCGACCTCCCCTGCATATCGCCCTGGGGATCAAAAACGACTATAATACAGAAGAACTGGAACGCCTTGCCGCGAACCTTATAGAAAAATCCAACGAGATCCATTTGTCCATTACCGGTAATGACTCTGTCAAGGTTGATCTCCCTTACTCTAAAAGGGAATTGCTCGAGCTTACTGTGGAAGGTTATGATCATCTTCGGGAAGATTTCCCGGAATTCAAATATGAGCGTTCCAACCTGAAGAAATCCCTGTTCAATATCCCCCTAAGCTATATGGGCTTTAACGGGTACCTTAACCCCATCACCAACGAAGGACAGGTCAATACCCGCATCGTTTCCTATAAGATCCCCACAACTGCCAGTCACGAGGTAGGCCATCAACTGGGTTTTGCCAAAGAGAACGAAGCCAACTTCCTGGCCTGTATGGCCACCATGAACCATCCCAATATTTATTTCAGGTATTCCGGTTACACCTTCGCGCTAAGACATTGCCTGGGAGAATTATTCCGCCGGGACCCGGAATTGGCCATGCAGCTCTCTGCAACCCTTAATCACGGCGTCCACCTTAATTATCGGGAAGTACAGGAGTTCTGGGAGGCACACCAAAATCCTTTTGAGCCGGTATTCATGTTCGCATATAACAGCTTTTTGAAAGCAAATTATCAGGCTGAAGGCATGAAAAGTTACAATTACGTGGTAGCCCTGCTGGTCAATTATTTTGAAACCCATCCCGAGTTGCTTTAGGTTTTTTCTTTAATTTTTTGTTAACTTCCGCCTTTTAATAATTCTATCTTACACCCAATCTACTTTTTTATGAAATTAAAATTCTTGATCTGTGTCCTGTTCTGTGCTTCTCTAAGCCTGCAGGCACAAGAGTATTTCCCGAAAAACGATGGCGTAAAAGCCGGGGTGAATACCAATTATACGGTGTTCAAAAACGCGAAGATCCATGTAGATCCTTCCACAACCATCTCTAACGGAATGTTTGCCGTAAGGGACGGAAAGATCACAGCTGTTGGTAAGTCCATCAAAGTACCCGCGAACAGTGTGGTGGTGGACCTGCAGGGAAAGGAAGTCTACCCTTCCTTTATAGATCTTAATACGAACTTTGGAATCGAAAAACCGAAAAGGAACGGGCCACAGGGCCGCAGCAATCCACAGTATGATGCTTCCAGAGAAGGATACTACTGGAATGATCACATTCGTCCCGAAACCACGGCGCTGGAGCATTTCAAGTATAACGCTTCTGAAGCCGAAAAACTTAGGAATATAGGTTTTGGAGTGGTGAACACTCACATGCCCGACGGGATCATAAGGGGAAGCGGAATGCTGGTAGCCCTTAATTCTGAAGGGACAGAAGGGGACCGCATCCTTAACCAGCGATCTGCCCAATACCTGTCATTTGATAAAAGTGTAAAGTCACGGCAGATGTACCCCGGGTCTACTATGGGGGTTATGGCTTTGTTAAGACAGGTTTACCTGGATGCCGACTGGTATGCCAAAGGCAACATGAACAACAAGGACCTTGCTCTGGAGGCTTTGAACCGCAACAAGGATCTTTTACAGATCTTCAAAGCA
>JBEPWW010000215.1:0-4977 GCA_041642215.1 Salinimicrobium sp.
ACCAATATCCGGCAGGTAAGCAAATTTTAAAAAACGCGGCAACCGTTCCTCCCAGCCCACGAGCTTATTGGCAATCGCACTTTCCCCCATACCCCTGGTGAGGATGGTCTTATGGTAAATAAATGGGCGGTTGAATTTTTTCTGAAGTTTAGGAAGCACCCTTGCCTCCATAAGTTCCTTCATCTCATAGGGCACCCCGGGCATGGAGACAAATACTTTTCCGTCCTTCTCCATCCACAGTCCCGGCGCGGTTCCAAATTCATTTTGCAGCACCTCTGCCCGGGATGGCACCATCGCCTGTTCGCGGTTAAGATCTGAAATTGGCGTATGCTTATATTTGGAAAACAATTCCTCGATATGCTCCAGAACCTCCTCGTTACGGATCAATTCATCCTCAAAATATTCACAGAAGGTATATTTGGTCACATCATCCTTAGTAGGCCCCAACCCCCCTGTAAGCAGAATGACATCTGCACGGGCAGAAGCTTTTTTAAGCGCATCCAGGATGTGCTCTTTCTCATCCTGAATGGAAGTGATCTGGTACACTGAAATTCCGATCCTGTTGAGCTCCTTGGCGATATAAGCCGAATTGGTATCTACCACCTGCCCAATAAGGATCTCATCCCCAATGGTAATTATCTCTGCAGTCATTACAGGTCAAAATCTTCTCTGAGTTCTTGTTCGGCCGCACGTACCCTGGCCGTAATGATCTCTGCGGCCTCAGATACTTCCTCCCTGGATTTGCCTGATTTGGACCACTCCTCGATCACCTTGATCTGCGGCATGAGCTCGAGCCCGAACATCTGGAGGTTCGGCTTCATCTTGTGGGCATATTGATAGGCCTGCCCCGAATTGCCCTGCGCTATGGCCTGGTTCATGGCCTCAAGGTCTGGCGGGATCTCTTCAATAAAGGTCTGGACAACAACTTTAATGAAGTCCTGGTCCCCGCCGGCCATCTCTTCTACACTGTCTAAATTGTAAATACTCATTATTTTACCTGTATTGAAAATAGTTGTTCATCTTCTATGAATCCGGTGAGGTGATCATCGATCTTTACGGGTCCTACCCCTGCAGGAGTCCCCGTAAATATAACATCTCCTATCTTAAGTGTGAAATATTTGGATATATATTCGATCAATGCATCGATTTTCCACAACATATGAGCTGTATTTCCCTGCTGTACCCGCTCCCCGTTCTTCTCCAGACTAAAGTTGATATCGTCCACATCGTCAAACCTGCTTTTTTCCAGCCATCTCTCTCCTATAACCGCCGCCCCGTCAAAAGCCTTGGCCTTTTCCCATGGCAATCCTTTCTCCTTTAGTTTCTGCTGAAGGTCACGAGCCGTAAAATCTATACCCAGCCCCACCTGATCGTAATATTTGTGAGCAAATTTCTTCTGAATATGTTTTCCTATTTTATTGATCCTCACCAGCAGCTCCACTTCGTAATGTACATCATTAGAAAATGGCGGAATAAAAAAAGGCTGCTTCTTAAGTAGTAAAGCCGAATCGGGCTTCATGAACAGAACAGGATCTTCGGGTTTTTCATTTTCCAGTTCTGCGATATGCTGGGTATAATTCCTTCCTACACAAATTATTTTCATAGGGGTCAGATGGTGTAAAGTGATATGTTATACAAGGGGTTCCAGTTACACCGGAACCTTTTAAATGCCCGCTTCTCTTATTTAAACTTTGTATTCAGTTTCCTCAGCTTGATAGCGGTAAGTACTTTTTTAGTGTAAAGCGGAAAATCAGCATTCTGTATCCACCCAAAGTAACCGGGTTCCTGCTCCAGTACTTCCTCCACACATTTGCCTTTGTATTTTCCGAAGGAGAAGACTTCCCTCCCGCTTTTATCAAAGGAAATGAAGCCCGCAAAATCTGCACAATTCTTCCTGGAACTGAATTCGGAGAGCCACTTGACATCATTCTCAAGATCCTCTGCATAACGATCCAGCTGAGATTTTAGCACCTCATAGGTAGCTTCAGTATCGGCCTCAGCGCTGTGTGCCCCATCGAGATCTTTTCCGCAGTAGAATTTAAAAGCCGCAGAAAGGGTGCGCTGCTCCATTTTATGAAAAATGGTCTGTACATCAACGGCCAGCATGTTCTTCATATCAAAATCCACTCCCGCACGCAGCATTTCTTCTGCCAGCAGGGGAATGTCAAACCTGTTGGAATTATAGCCGGCCAGGTCACAACCCCTTATCATATCGTAAATAGTACCCGATAATTCTTTAAAACCGGGTTCATTCGCCACCTTTTCATCAGTAATTCCATGTACCTCAACTACCTCCTTTGGAATAGGAACTCCGGGGTTTACCAGCCAGGTCCTGCTTTCTTTATTTCCGTTAGGAAAGACCTTTAAGATGGATATCTCCACGATCCTGTCTTTAGCTACATTGGTTCCCGTTGTTTCCAGGTCAAAAAAACACATAGGCTTGGTGAGTTTTAACTCCATTTTCTAAAATATTGGGTTTTGGTAAATATACTATTTTTAGAATGCCCGCCTTTTGAGACATCAAGAACCCAAAGGCAAAGACAAAAAATAAAGCCATAACCGGGTCATTTTTACCGGGTTATGGCTCTTCAATTTATTGACAGATATTTCTAAATATCCCTGTCCTTATCAAAATTCTCCAGGTACTGGGCCACCCGCTGTACGAACTGTCCTCCCAGGGCGCCATTCACCACGCGATGGTCGTAACTATGGGAGAGGATCATCTTGTACCTGATGCCTATGAAATCCCCGTCTGGAGTTTCAATTACAGAAGGCATCTTTCTGATCGCTCCAAGGGCCAGGATCCCTACCTGAGGTTGATTGATAATAGGCGTCCCCATTATGCTTCCAAAAGTACCCACGTTGGTAACGGTATAGGTTCCTCCCTGGATGTCATCTGGTTTTAATTTATTTTGTCGTGCCCTGTTCGCCAGGTCATTTACCGCTTTTGCCATCCCTACAAGGTTCAGCCTGTCGGCGTTTTTGATGACCGGCACGATCAGGTTTCCATCCGGAAGGGCCGCGGCCATTCCCAGATTGATATTTTTCCTTTTGATGATTTTATCCCCGTCTACTGAGATATTGATCAACGGGAAATCTTTGATCGCTTTGGCGACTGCCTCCATGAAGATAGGCGTGAAGGTAAGTTTTTCTCCCTCGCGTTTCGCAAAAGCATCTTTGTTTTTCTTTCTCCAGTTCCAGATGTTGGTCACATCCACCTCAATGAAAGACTGTACGTGAGCCGAGGTCTGGTTACTCTCAACCATATGATGGGCGATCATTTTGCCCATTCGGGACATTTCAATGATCTCATCCTCCCCACCTACGCTAACCGGAGTTTTAGGTGCCTGTGGCGCAGCTGCCTGCTGCGTGCCGCCGGCGGGCTGGCCTGCCGACTTTGGCGCTGCCTCAGGTTGAGACGATCTGCTCTTAAGGTAAGCGAGGATATCATTTTTGGTAACCCGCCCGTCTTTACCGGAACCTTCCACCTTCTCCAGTTCCTCTGGCGAGATCCCTTCTTCTTTAGCAATATTTTTTACCAGTGGGGAATAGAATCGATCGGAATCTGAAAAATCGGCCACACTAATGCCCCTGGCATTCTCAACCTGCTTTTCAACTTCTGCCACTGCTTCCTGCACTGCTTCCCCGGGAATTTCATCTTCCTCGGCTGCGGCTCCGGAAGGCTCTGCTTCCCCTTCGGTTTCTATGATCGCGATCGTTTGCCCTACCTGCACCACATCATCCTCATTGAACAATTTCTCGACCAGGACCCCGTCCACTTCACTGGGAACTTCACTGTCTACTTTATCTGTGGCAATCTCAAGAACCGCCTCATCAGCTTCAATGGTCTCTCCTACTTCTTTTAACCAATTCGTTATTGTTGCCTCTGCAACACTCTCCCCCATCTTGGGTAATTTAAGTTCAAATTTTGCCATATTATTATCTCGAAGATGTATTTAGTTAGATTGAGTGCGAATTTACTAAAAATCACGCTCTTTTAATAATAATTTTTCAGGGTCCCGGGCATCCCGTCTTTTTCCCTGATCCCGATTTTTGTCAGCGACCCGCGTAAAATTACGATTTCAACGCATTAATCGGAAAGTATTGATCTCTTTTTTAACTTCAGAATCTTCTGCCTTGAGATCCTGCCCGGAAAAACCGGCCGGGATTCAATATCCTGTTAATGCCCCCGGATGCTTTTATAATTCCTATATGAGACTAGCTTTGGGTTTAACTTTTCAGGGAATTCTCAAAGGGGATCCTGTTGGTAATGCTCCTGCCCAGGGTCACCTCATCTGCATATTCAAGTTCATCCCCCACGGAAATTCCCCGCGCAATCGTACTGGTCCTGATACTAAGCCCCTCCAGCTGTTTAAAGATATAAAAATTAGTGGTATCCCCCTCCAGGGTGCTGCTTAACGCGAAAATGATCTCGGCTACCTCCCCCTGCCGGGCTTTTTCTACCAGGGATTTTATAGTTAACTGGGAGGGTCCTATCCCGTCCATAGGACTAATCTTTCCACCCAGCACGTGGTAAAGCCCCCGATATTGACTGGTGTTCTCAATAGCCATCACATCCCTGATATCTTCCACCACACATACTATGTCGTGCTGCCTGCTCTTGTTCGCACAGATCTCACAAAGATCGGTATCACTGATATTGTGGCAGTTACGGCAAAATTTCACCTCAGTCCTCAGATCCAGCAAACCTTTGGAAAGGGCAACGGTCTGGGATTCCGGCTGCTTGAGTAAATGCAGCACCAATCGCAAGGCTGTGCGCCTTCCAATGCCGGGAAGCTGAGCCATTTCATTCACAGCCTGTTCCAGTAATTTCGAAGAAAAATCCATGTCCCAAAATTACGCTTTTTTCAGACAAGGATAAAATCTGAACATATGCTTTCATTACAGCATTATTTGTATTTTGCCGCCGAAAATTAAAAGACATGCAGCCCCTCCACATCCTACTGCTGATCGCAG
>JBEPWW010000216.1:0-4951 GCA_041642215.1 Salinimicrobium sp.
CTCCTGCGGCTGCCACTTAAAGGCCGGAAGGCCAAAAGTGCATTCGGTAATAAATGCATCGCAGCGCACGGGTTCAAAGGGGACAGAGATCCGGTCATCTTCGGTTTTATAGTCCCCGGAAAATACCCATACTTCTCCCTTGTATTCTACCCGTACCTGGGAGGATCCAATAATGTGACCGGCCGGATGCAGCGAAAATTTCACCCCGTTAATAGTAAAGCTTTCCTCATACGCTACCCCAGCAACTTCAATTTCTCCCAGCCGGTGTTTAATAATGGGAACATTGGTGTGGTGGGTGATATATTTTTTGTGCCCCCAGCGGGAATGATCCGCATGCCCGTGGGTGATGATGGCATTATCTACGGGTTTCCAGGGATCGAGATAAACGTTGGCCCGGGCACAGAAGATCCCTTTATCATTAAAAGCGAGCAGCGGTTCTTTCATTGGTTTTGGCAGCTTTTTTTAAAGTTAGGATTTTTTTGCCCGAAGCTTTAAGGATTAGGAAAACATTAGAAAATTCAGGAAAACGCTGGGAAGCGGGTAAACGATTGCAGCGGTTGGCTTTTGAGGCGTCTTTAGCGCCTTAAAACCAAAAGCGGAAAGCGCGGTCCCGCCCCGAAGGGGCAGGGATACCCCCTAAAAAAAATCATAAATCAAAGGAGTCTTCCAGGGGATTATTTATCTTTGTTTAAAACAAAAAAACTATGTCATTTTCAGATCTTTTTGGTTCAGGAGAGCACCTACGCAACTTAGGACATTTTGCGTCCATTGTGAACCTGGCAGCCGTTGACGGAGATATCAACGAGCAGGAGGAAAAATTACTGCAACGTTTCGCTTCCAAGCTGGATATCAGCGAGGAAGAATATTCCAAAGTCCTGAAAAACCCTACGGCCTTTCCGTTGTACCCTTATAATACCACCGCAAACAGACTGGAGCGGCTGCATGACCTTTTCAGGATCATTTTTGCCGACCATGCAATCGATGAGGAGGAAACATGGCTCCTGAAAAAATATGCCATCGGCCTGGGATTTTCTTCAGAAGTTGCCGAGGGCATCATTAAAAGATCCATCGATATCTTTAGCGGGCAAATTAGCTTTGACGATTATTTATACTTACTGAACAAAGACTGATCGTCACAGTGTGACGGAAATTCACTAAATCAAAAAGGTGAGAACGATCTTTGATCTTTCTCACCTTTTTTGTTTCACATCTATCTTTTTTTTCCTGCCGGGCCGCTTACTTACTTTTCTCCATGAATTCTTCTGCCTTTTCTACCATGTTCCTGCTCCCGCAAAAGAATGGCACCCTTTGATGAAGCTCGGTAGGTTCAATATCCAGGATGCGCTGATGCCCGTCACTGGCTTTACCGCCTCCCTGCTCAGCGATGAACGCCATAGGATTGCACTCGTACAACAACCTGAGCTTCCCGTTAGGGGCTTTTGAACTGGTAGGATAAATATAGATCCCGCCTTTGATCATATTCCTGTGGAAATCTGAAACCAGGGAACCTATATACCTGGAAGTATAGGGACGATCGTCCTTTTCCTCCTGGCAGTATTTAATATAATCTTTTACTCCTTGTGGAAAGTGCACGTAATTCCCTTCATTAACAGAATAGATATGTCCGTTTTCGGGAAAATGCATATCCGGGTGTGAGAGATACCACGACCCCAGGGCAGGGTTAAGCGTAAAGCCATTCACACCATGTCCTGTGGTATACACCAGCATGGTAGAGGTACCGTATACGATATATCCTGCCGCCACCTGTTTGTTCCCCTTCTGGAGAAAATCCTCCAGTTGAACCGGGGTACCTACCGGAGTCACCCTTCTATAGATAGAAAAAATGGTCCCTACCGATACGTTGACATCAATATTGGAACTGCCATCGAGGGGATCCATCAAAACCACATACTTATTCTGATGATCTTTTTTATGTCCCGATATGGTGATGAAATCATCGTTTTCTTCAGAAGCAATCCCACATACGATCTCCCGGTTGGTAAGGGTCTGGATAAACTTCTCATTCGCGTACACATCCAGCTTTTGCTGGTCTTCCCCCTGTACATTGGTTTCCCCCGCTGCTCCGGTAATATCTACCAGGCCTGCCTTGTTCACCTCGTGGTTCACCACCTTGGCTGCCAAACGGATAGAATTTATAAGTCTGGAAAGTTCTCCGGATGAGTAGGCGAATTCAGCTTGATTCTCTATTATGAATTCCCCTAAGGTTTGGTTTTTTCTTACCATTATGATTTTGTACTGTTCTTACCGAAACAAAACTAGCCTAAATAAATTTAAGCAACTATAACGTTATCGTGAATTTTATCTTAAAATCAATTTCTATTTTTGTCCGTAAATTACACGCATGAATTTTACAATAAGAAGAGCAAAAAAGAGTGATATGCCGGCTGTATTGGAGCTGATTAAGGAACTGGCGGCATTTGAAAAGGAACCCGACGCGGTGGATACTACCGTTAAAACCCTGGAGAAAGAGGGGTTTGGCGAAAACCCGTTGTTCTACTGTTTCGTTGCAGAAGTGAATGGAAAAATAGAGGGCATGGCCCTAACGTACTATCGTTTTTCCACCTGGAAGGGGCGTACCCTGCACCTGGAAGATCTTATCGTTAGGGAAGAAAAACGAGGTACCGGTCTCGGCAATGCATTGTACCAGCAGGTCATAAAATTTGCACAGGAACAGGGTTTAAAAAGAGTGGAATGGGTAGTTCTGGACTGGAACCAGCATGCCATTGATTTCTATGAGCGCAGTGGAGCCAACGTGTTAAAAGACTGGTACACCGTGCAAATGGATGAGGACGGCATCACCCGGTTTGTAGAAAAGATCCAATGAAGGTATTCAAGTTTGGAGGCGCATCGGTAAAGGACGCCAACGGGGTTAAAAACGTACAAAAGGTACTGGATATCACCGGCAGCACGAATAAACTCATTGTAATTTCGGCAATGGGCAAGACCACTAATGCATTGGAACAGGTAGTTCGGGATTATTTGTTCTCAAATTCCTTTGTTTCCAGCCTGCAGCAGGTAAAGGATTTCCACCATACTATTATGAGGGACCTTTTTCCCGAAAAGAGCGCTGAAATTTTCACAAAAGTAAAGGACCTCTTCGGGGAACTCGAAAATTTTCTGGACCATAATAAATCCACCAGGTATGATTTTGTTTATGACCAGGTGGTATGCCATGGGGAGCTCCTTTCCACCCTGATCGTAAATGAATACCTTGTTTTACAGGGTGTAAAAAATGAGTGGAAGGATGCCCGGGAGCTTATTAAAACAGACAGTACCTACCGCGATGCCCAGGTGCAATGGGAGGAGACCCAGGCCAGAATAACCCGGGAGATCAAAAAAGAGGCCCTGAGCATCACCCAGGGGTTCATCGCATCAGACCCTAATAATTTCACTACCACCCTTGGCCGGGAGGGAAGTGACTACACTGCCGCTATTTTTGCCTACTGTCTCAATGCCGAAGATGTGACCATATGGAAGGATGTTCCCGGCGTTCTCAATGCCGATCCCAGAACTTTCAAAGATGCCCGGCTGCTTAACCAGATCTCCTATGAAGAAGCTATTGAACTGGCATTTTACGGAGCTTCCGTAATCCATCCCAAGACCCTGCAGCCCCTGCAGCGAAAGGAGATCCCCCTTTTCGTAAAATCCTTCCTTAACCCCGAAGACCCGGGGACTGCTGTGAGCAAAGGCCGCAATCTTGTCCCACAGATCCCCTGTTTTATCGTGAAAAAGGACCAGGTGCTCATTTCCCTCTCCTCGCTGGATTTCTCCTTTATGGTAGAAGAGCACATCAGTGAGATCTTTAGCTTGTTCCACAAATACCAGATCAAAGTAGACCTTATTCAGAACTCGGCCATTAGCTTTTCAGTTTGTATAGACAATAAATTTAATAATTTAGAGAAGCTAATAAACCATTTAAAGGCAAAATTTAAGGTGAAATACAACACCGGAGTTTCCCTGTACACCATTCGTCATTTCGATGATGCCGCTATAAGGAACCTGGAAAAGGATAAAAAGATCCTGCTAAAACAAATTACCCGGGATACGGTACAGATCGTTGCCCTCCCGTAATCTGCAGGAAACACCGCCTGCCCTGAATCTAATAATGTTAATCCTATGGGAATCGTAAGTTCAAAAGAAGTAGCCCGGGTCATGAACCTGGATAAGTATGGCTTTCTTGGCACCACTGTGGGCTGGATGGTATTGCGTACCACCAGGCTCTCTGTGATCAATAAGGAGTATGAAAAGCGACGGGACCTCCCCGCGACCGAATTCATTGATTCCATATTAAAGGCTTTTGAAATAGATTTCGAGATCCCTGAAGAAGATCTTAAGCGAATACCCAAATCCGGGCCTTTCATCACCACCTCCAACCACCCGCTGGGGGGTATTGACGGAATGATACTAATGAAACTGCTGTTATCCAGACGCCCCGATTACAAGGTGGTGGCAAATTTCCTTTTACACCGTATCGAGCCCCTCAAGCCGTTCATCATGCCGGTAAACCCTTTTGAGGAGCACAAGGAGGCCCAATCAAGCATGAAAGGCATTAAAGATGCCATTCTTCATATTAGTGAAGGCCAGCCCCTGGGGATATTCCCGGCAGGAGAAGTTTCCACTTACCGCGATCAGAAAATGATCGTGGACAGACCCTGGGAACCTTCTGCCATAAAACTTATTCAAAAAGCCAAGGTCCCGGTGGTGCCTATTTATTTTCACGCCAGGAACAGCACCTTCTTCTACAGACTGGCTTCCCTGAGCGATGTGCTGCGCACTGCCAAGCTGCCCAGCGAAATGCTGTCCCAGAAGAAAAGAAAGATCAAAGTGCGCATAGGTAATCCTATCCCGGTACAGGACCTGGAGGAGATCCCTTCTGTGGAAGCCCTATCGGCCTTTTTACGCCGGAAGACCTATATGCTGGCCAATATTT
>JBEPWW010000217.1:0-4944 GCA_041642215.1 Salinimicrobium sp.
GTTGCTCCCCGGCGCCGTAAGACTCATAATCGGGCTCCTGTTGAATAAGGTCCAGGCTGATCTCCACGGGGACCCCCTCCAGCTGACTGTTGGGCGAGCTGCTGAGCAGGACCGTTTTTTTAAGATCGTTGCGAAGGGTGTCAATAGGGTTCGCATATTCAAAACGAACGGCTTCAATATTGTTCACCACAGGATGGTCACTGGGAGAAGCCGATAACGGAAAATAGAACCAGGGGTAAGGGTTGAATTCGGTGTTGTTGCCGCTGCCGCTGGCAAGCACGATAGGGGCAGAGTAGATGTCCTTTACCAGCACAGGATTGATCCGCAGTCCGTATTTGAAGAAGAAATCGCCCAGATTCAGGTCCCGCGGCAGCGCAAAAGCGCTTCCGGTAGGGGTAAACAGGCTGTCGGTTTCCATTGCCACGTGTTCTGTCATCCAGAGGGCTTTTCCGCCGCTCATCAGGTACTGGTCCAGCACGTATTTTTCGTCCTCGGTAAAAGCCTCTGTGGGTTTGGCCTCAATGATGAGATCGTATTCCTTGAGTTGAGAGAGCGTCCGCTGCGGGTCCACCACGACTGTATCCAGCGTGAAGGGCGCGATGAAATAATATTCCTGGATGCTGCGTATGAAGTCGGCGATACGAATGTCGGGAAGTTCCCCGTTGCCCCGCATGACCGCGATCTTCTTACGCTTTGGATGCACCAGTTTACTAAAGGCATCGGCAAAATTGTATTCCAGTTGCTGTACCGAGCTCTCTACCCGTTCTTCGGTGGTCGCTCCAAGCTTGTTCTTAAGCAGCGGGATGCGAACGCTTTGCTGCCGGTAACTGGCCATCGCCCAGGGAAAAATAATGCTTTCTGTCGTGCGGCCGTTCTCCACCACATTGATGCGGGCAGGGGTCATCCCCATTTCAAAGAATTCCTGTCCCACAGCATTGGCACTGCCGCCTTCCTCCAGCGGATCGATAAAATTGAATTTTATGTGCGGGTTATAAGCGGCAAATTCCTCCAGCAACTGCCTGGTCTCTGTTTGTAGTTTCCTGAACTCCGGCGGGAAATCCCCTTTTAAAAATACATCCACGATGATGGGGCTATCCACATCTTCCACGATCTCCCTGGCGGCCGGGGAAAGGGTGTATCGTTTATCTTCTGTAAGGTCAAAGCGTTCAAAAACAGCAAAGGAGATGATATTCAGCAGTATCAGCCCCGCAAACAACGCGATCCCCTTTATGAGAGTTGACTTTTGCTTTTTCAAGGATCAGGAAAGTTTAGGATTAGTGATGCTGAACCGGGTGAGGGCCAGAAAAAACACGATGAAGCTGAGGAAGTAGACCAGGTCCCGCGTATCGACCACTCCGCGGCTGATGCTCTTGTAATGTTCGCTGAGGCCGAGGTCTTCGATCCCGAAAGTACCCGATTCAAGGTTTAGATTGGCCACGGCTTCAAAAGCGAAAAAACCGGCGAAGCATAGAAAAACGGCAAGCATAAAGGAAACCAGCTGATTGGTGGTCAGGGCAGAGGCAAAAACCCCCACGGCCGTATAACAGCCTCCCAGGAACATTAGGCCCAGGTAAGACCCAATTATGGCCCCGGTATCCAGGTTGCCTTCGGGTTTGCCAAGGCTGTAGATGGCCCAGACATAGAGCAGGGTAGGGACCAGGGCCAGGAGGACCAGCACCAGGGCTCCCAGGTATTTCCCCAGGACCAGTTGCCAGTGACTAATGGGTTTGGTCAACAGCAGTTCCAGGGTTCCCTGTTTTTTCTCTTCGGAAAAGCTTTTCATGGTAATGGCCGGGATCAGGAAAAGAAAGATCCAGGGGGCCAGGGTGAAGAACGGCTCCAGGCTGGCGAACCCGCTGTCAAGGATGTTGTAGCTCCCCCTGAAAACCCATAGGAACAGCCCGTTCACCACCAGGAATACCCCAATTACGAGATAGCCTATGGGAGATGAGAAAAATGAATTTATTTCCTTTCTTAGAATTGCGATCACTCTTTTAATATATCAGTTCTGTTCAGCATGAACAGAGTTTGTTAGTGCATACTCTTATTGCTGTAGCTCCATCCCGTTACTTTAGGCTCACCAGTTTATCCACACTCCAGGCCTGGGGTTTTCCTGCAAACATCTTCTTTGTGTCCCCCCATACTTCTTTAAAGAGGGCGGAGGTGCGGTAATTCTCCAGCGCGTCCTCATTATCCCAGTAGCTGTAGGTGAAAAAGATGTTTGGGTCCTTTCGATCCTGGTATAATTCCAGGAAGCGGCAACCTTTAAACCCTCTGATTTTCATTTTATTGTGCTCAAAAAGCTCCCGGAAATTCGATATTTCTGAAGGTTCAAAAGTCATTTTTACAATTCGTACGAACATGTATAGCTGTTTTTTTAACGCGGGCGCAGGGGTTTTACCAGTGCCTGCTTACTGCGGATTCATAAAATTAATGGTCACCGTGTCTCGGTATTCCAGTCCAAACAGAGTGGAGGCGCTGCCCACCGTACTGGGGTTGCTTTTATAGATGGCCAGTTCGATATAGCCTCCCGAATTAAATATAGCCAGTTTTTTCCCATCTTCCCGGCTCACCAAATCAGCGTCAAAATTAATGGCGTCGCTGTACGTATGATAGATATCGCTGAAGGTGGCTGTTCGTGCCCGCAATTCGAACGTCCGGCCCCGGCCTATCTTGTCGAACAGTTTTTTGGTGATGTTGGTGACCACATTCCCATAGTTGTCAATATAGATGACATTTCCCTTGATCTGGGTTTGCTCGGTATTGCAGTAGGGGACGAACTCCCGCAACTGTTTGATCTCACTCACGGTTTTTCCTATAACCTCCAGGGTGCCGCCCCGGGCGAGATGGCCCGCGACCTTTACAAAAACATCCAGGACGGGAAAATTGCTTTCTACCTTATCATGAATGTTGATCTCCACGATCTTTTCGGGAACATATTCTGAAGCGATCAGGGAGAGGATGCCATTATTGGCACAAATGAAATAGTGGCCGTCCAGTTTCAGCGCGATATGCCGGTTGTGGGGCGTGAGTTCAGAATCGATCCCGATGATATGTATGGTACCCTCCGGAAAACTTTTATAGGCATTTTTGATGATATAAGAAGCCTCGGTGATATGGAAGGGTGCGATGGAATGTGAAATATCGACGATCTTTACAGATGGGATCTCATTGTAGATCGCTCCTTTAACTGCCCCTGCAAAATGATCTTTTTCCCCAAAATCTGTTGTTAAGGTAATAATAGCCATGGGCAGTTGTTGAAATATTTTTGTTATCTTAAACCTTTATTTTTGCTAAGTTTGTAGTGCAAATCTAAAGATAATTAACTCAATTATTAAATAAAATAATCCGGCTTTTGAACGAACTCATTATCGAACTTTCAGAAATAAATCCCAGGGATTTTTTTGGACAGCAAAATGTAAACATTGAACTTCTTAAAAAATATTTTCCAAAGCTGAAAATAGTGGCCAGGGGAAATAAATTACGCATATACGGGGATGAGGAGTTGCTGGAAGAATTCGACAAGCGTTTTAATATGCTTATTGACCACTACGGAAAATTCAATAAACTCGATGAAAATGCTATTGAACGGGTTCTTACAAGTCAAAGCAGGGAAGAATATGATACTTCCAGTGAAAGTGGGGAAGTCCTGGTGCATGGCGTCAGTGGCAAGCTAATAAAAGCCCTCACCGCTAACCAGCGCAAGTTGGTGGAACTGACCAGGAGAAACGATATGGTTTTTGCCATTGGCCCTGCTGGGACGGGAAAAACCTATACCGGTGTGGCTCTCGCCGTCAAGGCATTAAAGGAAAAACAGGTCAGAAGGATCATTCTTACCCGCCCTGCTGTGGAAGCAGGGGAAAATCTAGGTTTTCTTCCCGGGGACCTGAAGGAAAAACTGGATCCCTATATGCAGCCGTTGTATGATGCCTTGCGGGATATGATTCCACACGAGAGGCTGGACAGTTTCATTGAAAAAGGGATCATCCAGATCGCCCCGTTGGCTTTTATGAGGGGAAGAACCCTGGATAATGCTTTTGTGATCCTGGATGAAGCCCAGAATACAACCCATGCCCAGATGAAAATGTTTCTTACCCGTATGGGTAAAAATGCAAAATTTATGGTTACAGGGGATCCCGGGCAGATCGATCTTCCCAGAAGGGTTGTTTCAGGCCTCAAAGAAGCTATTCTGGTGCTAAAGGATATTAAAGGGGTGGGGATCATACAGCTGGATGATAAGGATGTGATCCGACACAAGCTGGTAAAGGAAATTATATCTGCGTATAAAGCTATTGAACATACCGAGTAATAAGACCCGTACATTTCATTACCCCACAGTCCCTGACTCGTGGAATTTTTGTTTAAAAAGTAATCTAAAAGAATGAATACATTAACCAATACGAATTATAATTTCCCGGGCCAGAAATCGGTTTATAAGGGCAAAGTAAGAGAAGTTTACACCCTTGAAAATGACCTCATGGTCATGGTCGCAACAGACAGGCTTTCGGCATTTGATGTGGTGATGCCAAAAGGTATTCCCTATAAAGGCCAGATCCTGAATCAACTGGCGGCTAAAATGATGAAAGCCACAGAGGACATTGTCCCCAACTGGTTACAGGCAACCCCCGATCCCAATGTGGCAATAGGGGACAAGTGTGAACCATTTAAAGTGGAAATGGTGATACGCGGATACCTGGTAGGTCATGCTGCAAGGGAATACATGAACGGAAAAAGAGCCTTAAGCGGGGTGGCTATGCCTGATGGCATGAAGGAAAATGAAGCATTTAAAGTTCCTATTATAACCCCGACCACCAAAGCGGATACCGGGTCTCATGATGAAGATATTTCCAGGGAGGAGATCCTGGAGAAAGGCCTGGTTTCTGAAGAAGATTACAATGCCCTGGAAAGTTATACCCGGCAATTGTTTTTAAGGGGGAGTGAACT
>JBEPWW010000218.1:0-4937 GCA_041642215.1 Salinimicrobium sp.
TCTTCTTTTTCTCAAAAGAAAAGGCTCTGTTGAAATGACAAATCCATTTGCGGCCTTTGCGGTTGAGCTCTGCGGTCTTTGCGTGAAAATGATTTGAAGATGAGGAAATTTGAAAATGAAAAAAAACTTATTCAGTGCTTAATAATCAGAAAAACATAGACAGTAGAATAGCCAGCACTTCCTTAGCAATTGTTCACTATTCACTGTTTACTGTTCAATTGTTTTTACAATCTCTTTCCAGCAGAGAATAGAGCTCGGTGTCCAGAAACCTTCCGTTGTAGTAATAATTCTCTCTGAAATAGGCTTCCTTCACAAAACCCATTTTAAGCAGGAGTTCGCGGGAGGTGGTGTTGGCGGGATTGATATTGGCTTCGATACTGTGGAGCCCCAGGTCTTTGAACCCAAAAGCGATCACCGCACGCATGGCTTCTTTCATATAGCCGCGGCCCCAGAATTCGGGTTTTAGGGTATAACCTATCTCTGCCCGGGCGTTGATCCTGTCGATCTTTCGCAGGATGATATCGCCTAAATAACTTCCGCCATCGGCTGAGGTGATGGCCCAGAAAAATCCGCTTTTCTGTTTATATCTTTTCAGGTTTTTCATGATAAAGGTTTCGGAGGCCTGCAGATCATCATGCCGGTCTGAATCCATATATTTCATGACCTGCGCATTGGAACGCATCTGCTGCAGGTGGGGCGCATCCTTCAGCTCCTGCTTCCGGAGAAGGAGTCTCGGGGTCTGCAGCCGCGGAAATTCGTCAAAATAGTGCTCGTTGATCATAACAGGGGTGAATTTTTCCGAAGAAAGTATAAAGATAGCATTTGTGGCCAAATATGAGGCATACCGGTCAACTGCCCCGGGATGGTCAAAACGGGGCTGGAGATTTGCCTTAGAAAAATTTTTATCAATATCTTAGGCGGCATTAAAAAAATCCAAATCTTTATGAGATCCCCCTTTTTGCCATTATTGAGCCTCTTGTTCCTGCTCACGCTGCCTGCCTCTGCACAGCAGGAGTATTTCTTCCCCGGAAAATCCGGGTTTAAGTCTGATATCCCCACGCCCGAAGAATTCCTGGGCTACGGCATAGGAGAGTTCCATACCCGGCATGACCGCCTGGTGGCCTACTTCTATGAGCTGGCTGAAAAATCTGACCGGGTGCATGTACAGGAGATAGGCAGGACCTATGAGCAAAGGCCCATGATCGTGGCGACCATTAGCAGCCCCGAAAATTACAACAACCTGGAGAACATCCGCCAGAAACACCTCGAGCTAACAGATCCTGCAGCTTCGATGCCGAATCTCACAGATATGCCGGTGATCATTCAGTTGGGCTATAACGTGCACGGAAATGAACCTTCCAGCAGTGAAGCGGCCATGCTTACCGCCTGGTACCTTACCGCTTCAGAAGAGCCGGAAGTGCTGGAATACCTGGAGAAAGCAGTGATCTTTGTAGAACCTGTTCTCAATCCCGACGGAAGGGACCGACATACCGGCTGGGCCAATATGCACCGCGGATTTCCCCCGGTGGCCGATCCTGTGGACCGGGAACACAACGAAGCCTGGCCCGGCGGCAGGGTGAACCACTACTGGTTTGACCTTAACCGCGACTGGCTGCCCCTGGTACACGTGGAAAGCCGGGCGCGCCTGGACTTCTACCACCAATGGTATCCCAACGTGGTGACCGATTTTCATGAGATGGGCACCAACAGCACCTATTTCTTTGAACCTACCAAACCGCACGGTTCAGAAAACCCGATCATTCCGAGGGAAAATTACGATGATCTCAACAACCTCCTGGCACCCTATTTTGCAGATGCCATGAATGAGATCGGGTCCCTGTATTTCACCAAAGAGGTTTTTGATAATTCCTATCCAGGCTATGGTTCTACCTATCCCGATATACAGGGCGGACTGGGACTGGTTTTTGAACAGGCCAGCTCCCGCGGGCACCTGCAGGAGAGCATTCACGGCGACCTGTCTTTCGCCTTTACCATTCGCAATCACCTGGTCAACAGCCTGGCGACCTTAAAGGCTACGGTGGAGAACAAGGAAGTTTTCCTTCGTCACCAGAAGGAATTCTTTGAGTCGGCCGTGGAGCAGGCGCGTAACCACGCTGCTAAGGCCTATGTGTTTTCAGACGGCGGGGACAGGAACCGCGCGAAGGCTTTTATGGACCTGCTGTTACGGCACAAGATCAGGGTCTATGAAACTACAGAAGATGTGGAGGTCGG
This sequence comes from Salinimicrobium sp., assembly GCA_041642215.1. GTDB lineage: Bacteria > Bacteroidota > Bacteroidia > Flavobacteriales > Flavobacteriaceae > Salinimicrobium. The sequence goes on from JBEPWW010000218.1 coordinate 2,233, forward strand.
TAAGCGCAGCTTTGCAAAAGGAAGCTCCTATATCGTGCCGGGGGAGCAGCCACAGTTCAGGATGGTGTCCACCATGTTCGATACGGTAACCAAATTCCATGACAGCCTGTTCTACGATACTACGGCCTGGTCGATGGTACATGCCTATGGCTTGCCGTCCTCACCGCTGGATTCGAGGCAGCTGAGAAAGGTGGGGACAGGAAAACAGATAGACGCCGCTTTCCTGGAGGCGAAAGAATTTCCCGTGGTAAAAAGCGATTATGCCTATGTCTTTAGCTGGGAAGACTATAACGCGCCGCGCGTCCTGCAGGAGCTGCTGAAACGCGACCTCATTACCAAGACCGCCTTTAAACCATTTGGCATCAAGACCCGCAACGGGATCAAAGAATATGGCTATGGAAGCATCCTGGTGCCGGTGGCCATACAAAAAATGCCTTCCGGGGAGCTGCATGAGCTGCTCGCGCGACTGGCAACAGAAAACCAGCTCGCTATAGAGGCCGTCGACGGCGGACTCAGCAGTACCGGGATCGACCTGGGGAGCGGGAACTTTGAAAAAGTTGAAAAACCAAAGCCTTTGATGCTGATAGGAGAAGGGGTCTCCCTGTATGAAGCGGGCGAGGTATGGCATTTGCTGGACAGCAAACTCGGCATGCCCCTCACCAAGGCCGACATCCTGGATTTCAACCGCATTAAACTGCAGAATTACAATGAACTGATCATGGTCAACGGGAGTTACAACCTGTTGCAGGAAAACCAGGTGGAAAAGATCAAAAGCTGGGTAGAGCAGGGGGGAACCCTCATCGTTCAGAAAGGGGCTGTAACCTGGGCTGCCAATAAAGGGCTGCTTCCGGAAGATCTGATCATCAAAAAGGACAGTCTCACTAAGGAGGAAGTGAAAAAGCAACGTTTCGATTTTGCCAGCGCGGCCGAAAGGGAAGGTTCCAAACTCATTGGCGGCTCGATTTACCGCACAGACCTGGATATTTCCCACCCGCTTGGTTTTGGATATAATGACCGGGAACTGCTGGTATACCGCAACAGTTCCGTCTTTTTAAACCCGGCAGAGAACCCTTATAGTACGGTGGCCCAGTACAAGGAAGAGCCGCTGGTGAGTGGTTACATTTCCAGAGAGAACCTGGAAAGACTTTCGGGGACGGCATCCATCCTGGTCCACGGGCAGGGAGCAGGAAGAGTGATCACTTTTGTGGACAATCCGAACTTCAGGGGGACCTGGCTCGGGACCAGCAAAGTCTTTTTCAATGCCCTGTTCTTCGGGCCACTCATCAGGGTGCCCAATCTGGTAGAGTAAGCAGGAAAGCCCTCCGTTGCAATCTTATAAGCTCCTTTGTTCCCGTTAGGGTGGCAAAGGAGCTTTTTTTTTTGTAAAGATCCCAAAGAATTAATCCGTAAATTAGGATAGGCATGAGGTTCGGGCAGGGGGAAGAACAGCAGTTTTTTCCGGCCTGCAGCTTTCTGCCGGGAGCAGCAAAATTCCGGAGGAAACAACTAAGAAAAGACAGTATGAAGGTAGCCGTTTTCAGCACAAAGAGTTACGACCGGGAATACCTGGAGCGGATAAACCGGGACAGGCATAGCCTCAGCTTTTTTGAAGCTTCCCTCAATGCCGCCACGACCAACCTGAGCATTGGTTTTGATGCGGTATGCATCTTCGTCAATGATAGGATCGACAGGGAAACGATGGAGCAGCTGGCCCAAAACGGGGTGAAATTGATCGCCCTGCGCTGTGCTGGATTCAACAATGTGGACATCGCCGCGGCTGAAGAAAACAACATCAGCGTGGTACGGGTGCCGGCATATTCCCCGCAGGCGGTAGCCGAACACGCGGTGGCCCTGATCCTTACCCTAAACCGGAAAACTCATAAAGCCTTTAACCGCATAAGGGAAGGGAATTTTTCCCTGGAAAAACTCACAGGCTTCAATCTCTTCGGAAAAACCGTGGGGGTGGTGGGGACCGGACAAATAGGTTCGGTCTTTTGTGAGATCATGCTGGGCTTTGGATGCCAGGTCATCGCATATGACCTCCGGGAATCTGAAAAACTGAAAGAAAAAGGAGTGGAATACTGCTCTTTTGAGGAGCTGGTAAAACGTGCAGACATTATTTCCCTCAACTGTCCGCTGACGCCGGAAACGCACCACCTCATAGACAAAGATGTCTTCTCCGGAATAAAGAAAGGAGCGATGATCATCAATACCGGCAGGGGGGCAGTGATCAAAACCTCAGACGCGATCGAAGCCCTGAAGAGCGGCAAGCTTGGATATCTGGGGATGGATGTGTACGAGCAGGAGGAAAAGCTGTTTTTCAGGGACCTTTCAGAAAGCATCATCCCTGATGAGCAGATCCTGCGGCTCATCAGCTTTCCCAATGTGCTCATCACCTCCCACCAGGGATTCTTTACCGAAGAGGCTTTGGAAGAGATCGCGGCCACCACCATTTCGAACCTGGATGATTTTGAACAGGGGAAGCCGCTGCAGAATGAGGTAACTGAAAAAGGCGGTCGTCTTTAGACTGTAGACGGTAGGCGATTTTTCAATTAACAATGATCAATTAGCAATGAACAGAATAAATTTCAGGGGTGAAGCACCAAGCACCCACTAAGCACCAAGCATCAGGTACCAAATTCTAAAATGGATGTTTTCGCTATAAATCCGTTCCTGGAAAAAAAATCTTTGCACTCTTTGCGGTT
>JBEPWW010000219.1:0-4884 GCA_041642215.1 Salinimicrobium sp.
TTCGCTCAAATAAACCTTCCACGCTCGGATGGTGGAATTGGTAGACACGTTGGACTTAAAATCCAATGGGCAGAAACGCCCGTGCGGGTTCAAGTCCCGCTCCGAGTACAGAAACCCTCTTTATCTTATTGATTTAGAGGGTTTTTTGATTTACATGATGATCTTTTCAAAGATCTGCCCCGAAATTCCGCATAAAATTTTCCACGCTAGAACCCGGGGTCCGGGCATTCTTAAACTTTCTGTCCACTCTTCAACCCCAGCGTTCGCTTGATCTCGTTCAATTTCATCAGGGCCTCCACCGGGGTGAGCGTGTCGATATCCAGGTGCATGATCTCCTCCCTAAGGTCCTCCAGGATAGGGTCATCCAGGTTGAAGAAACTAAGCTGCATCTCTTCTTCTGCCGACTTTTTCAACACCTGCCCGTTCTCCTGCATGCCGTGTGACTTTTCCAGCTTCTTGAGGATCTTGTTGGCGCGGTGCAACACCTGCTGTGGCATCCCGGCCATCCTGGCCACATGGATCCCGAAACTGTGCTCGCTGCCGCCCGGCACCAGCTTGCGCAGGAACAGGACGGTATCCTTCAGTTCCTTTACCGACACATTGTAATTCTTAATGCGGGTAAAGGTCTCGCCCATATCATTGAGCTCGTGGTAGTGGGTAGCGAAAAGGGTCTTGGCCCGCGCCGGGTGTTCATGCAGGTATTCGGTGATGGCCCAGGCGATGGAGATCCCGTCATAGGTGCTGGTACCCCGGCCTATCTCATCCAGGAGCACCAGGCTCCTTTCAGAAAGGTTGTTCAGGATGCTGGCCGTTTCGTTCATCTCCACCATAAAAGTAGATTCCCCCATCGAGATGTTGTCGCTGGCCCCCACCCGGGTAAAGATTTTGTCGACCAGCCCCAGCTTCACCCTTTCTGCCGGCACAAAACTGCCCATCTGGGCCATGAGCACGATAAGGGCGGTTTGGCGGAGAATGGCCGACTTACCACTCATATTGGGCCCGGTGATCATCATCACCTGCTGCTCTTCCCGGTCCAGGAAGACATCATTGGCCACATAGGGTTCGCCTATAGGCAGTTGCTTCTCGATGACCGGGTGGCGCCCGTTCTTAATTTCCAGCTCAAAGGAATCGTCGATCTCCGGCTGGCAGTAATCTCCCGCCACGGCCTGCTGCGCGAAGGAACAGAGGCAGTCCAGCTGCCCGATCAACTGCGCGTTTTGCTGCACCGGCTGGATGTAATCCCCAATCCAGCTGATGAGCTTCTGGAAGATCTGTTGTTCCAGCTGCAGGATCTTTTCCTCGGCCCCCAGGATCTTGGCCTCGTATTCCTTGAGCTCCTCGGTGATATACCTTTCGGCATTGACCAGGGTCTGCTTCCGTATCCAGGTGGCCGGGACCTTGTCCTTGTGCGCGTTGCGCACCTCGATATAATAGCCGAACACGTTATTGCTCGCGATCTTAAGGGAACTGATCCCCGTCGCGGCGGTTTCCCTTTCCAGCATGTTGTCCAGGTAGTCCTTTCCCGAAAAGGCGATCTCCCGAAGCTCATCCAGCTCCTTTGAAAATCCCTCGGCGATGCTGTGCCCCTTCAGGATATTGACCGGGGCATCCTCGAACAGCGTCTCTTTGATCTTGCTTCGCAGCAACTCGCAGCCCTGCAGGTTATCCCCCAGCACCTTTAAGGCTTCATCATCTGAATTTATGGCCAGGGCCTTTACCGGCACTACCGCCTCCAGGGAATTCTTTAGCTGAATGATCTCGCGGGGATTGACCTTCCCCGTGGCCACCTTGGAGATGAGCCGCTCCAGGTCACTGATGTGTTTGATGTGTCGCTGTATCTCCTGAAGCACTTCAGGATGGTTCAGCAAATACTCCACGACCTGATGCCGCTTCCTTATTTTTTCGGCATTCTTTAAAGGCAGTGCCAACCAGCGCTTCAGCATCCTTCCCCCCATGGGAGAGATGGTCCTGTCGATCACATCCAGCAGGGTCACCGCATTCTGGGCAGTGGAGTGGTACAGCTCCAGGTTCCTGATGGTGAAACGGTCCATCCACACGTATTCCTCCTCGGCAATACGGGTGATGCCCGTGATATGCTCCAGCTTATTATGCCGGGTCTCCCCCAGGTAATACAGCACCGCCCCGGCCGCTATGACCCCCTCCTCCAGGTGTTCGATCCCGAAGCCTTTAAGGGATTTGGTGTTGAAATGCTTGTTTAAGGTCTCGTAGGCGTAATCCTGCTTGAACACCCAGTCTTCAAGAAAAAAACTGTGATGGTCTTCCCCGAAGGATTTCAGGAATTCCTTCTTCCTGTTCTTGGGCACCAGGACCTCGCTGGGATTGAAGTTCTGGAGCAGCTTATCGATATATTCCCGGTTTCCCCGGGCGGTTAAAAATTCCCCCGTGGAAACATCCAGGAAAGAAACCCCGTGCTCCCGCTTTCCAAAATGGATCGCGCAAAGGAAATTGTTGGATTTGCTCTGCAGGACCTCATCACTAAGGGCCACCCCCGGCGTTACCAGCTCGGTCACCCCCCTCTTCACGATCTTCTTGGTCATCTTGGGGTCTTCCAGCTGATCGCAGATGGCTACCCGCTCCCCGGCCTTCACCAGTTTGGGCAAATAGGTGTTCAGGGAATGGTGCGGAAAACCGGCCAGCTCGGTCTGCTCTCCGCCATTGTTCCTGTTGGTAAGGACAATGTTGAGAATACGGGCTGCTTTGACGGCATCCTCCCCGAAAGTTTCGTAAAAATCCCCCACCCTAAACAGCAACATCGCGTCTGGATATTTCTTCTTGATGCTGTTGTACTGCTGCATTAACGGGGTTACCTTCTTGTCTGATCTTGCTGCCACTATACCTGTATTTTACTGGTTGCTAAAGTAAATAATCTAATCCTTAAATATAAGCAACTTCCCGCGGTGATTTCCACAATTTCTCCACAACCTGACCAACAAAAAAGGCTTCTTCTCCTCTCCGGAAAAAACCCGCCTCCGGTCAAGTGTTAAATATCTTAGAGTCAGCGGTAAAATTTTGTGATTTAATTAACAAATCCCTTCCTTGCAGAAAATATCCTACACCCCCAATGATGACCACTAGTCCTGCCCCCAGACTTTCCCCCGGAAGAACACCTTCCGGCTATACTTTATTAAGGACCTTCGGCTTTCTTCTCCTGGCGTTTTCACAGCTCGCCTGCTCCGGCGATGAGGAAGAGATCGCGGTAGTGGAAGCTGCAAAACTGCTGGAAATTGAAGATACGAAGGCCTATTATGTGAGCCCCTCAGGCAACGACCGCAATTCGGGCACTTCCCCCCGGGAAGCCTGGAGAAGCATTGAGCGGGTCAATAGCCTGGATATCCCTGCGGGCTTCAGCATCCTGTTTGAAGGGAACCATACCTACGAGGGCAATCTTTACCTGGACCACCTCGACGGCAATGATCCCCGCCACCCGGTGAGGATCTCGTCTTACGGGGAGGGAAGGGCCACCATTGCTGCCGGCCGGGAGCACGGTATCCATGCGCACAACACCTCGGGGTTCATTATCGACAACCTGGTCGTTGCCGGGGAAGGCAGGAATTCCAGTTCGGGATCGGGCATCTTTTTTTTTAATGATCTTCCGGGAGATGTGAAACTGGAGAAGGTAGAGATCAGTAACTGCGAGGTCTATGGTTTCAGGGACTTCGGAATTGCCATTGGCGGCAGGAACGGAAATTCCGGCTTCAGCAATGTCCAGATCGCGAACAACCGGGTACACCATATCCTGGATGCGGGGATCACTTCCTTCGGGGATTTTTCAGCCACTAAAACCGGGTATGCGCATGCCGGGATAAGCGTGAAAAATTGTGAGGTCTTTGAGGTCAAAGGCTATGACAAGAACGGCAATTCGGGCAACGGCATCGTCCTGTCTGATGTTCAGGAGTCGGTTATTGAATACTGCACTGTTTATGACTGCGGGAGCGGCAATACGCATTGCGGCGGACCTGTAGGCATCTGGTACTGGGATGCGGACCGGGTCACCATTCAGCATTGCGAAGCCTACAACATAAGCTCCGGCACCGGCTGTGACGGAGGCGGTTTTGACCTGGACGGCGGGGTCACCAACGGCATCATGCAGTACAACTACTCCCACGACAATGACGGGGCCGGTTTCCTGGCAGGCCAGTTTCCCGGGGCCCGTCCCATGCAGAACATTACCGTGCGCTACAACATCAGCCAGAACGATGCGGCCACCAACGGGGGGAGCCTGTACCTGTTCAACGGCGGCGGGAACATGAGCAACATCCGGGTTTACAACAACACGTTTTTCCTGGAGAAACCATCCCGGAATCCCGGGGCCGCCCTCATCAAGTATTTAAAATGGCAGCCGGTGACCGGGGACATCCAGTTCTCCAACAACATCCTGTACGCCGCCGGCGGCACCACGCTCCTTGATATCCCTGAGGGCTATGACGGGCATTTTGGCGGCAACCTTTACCACAGCACCACCGAGTTCAGGATCGATTACAAAGGAGCCACCTATGCTTCCCTGGAAGCCTTCAGGAACACCGGCAATGAACAGGTTGACCACCAAAAAGTAGGATACCAGGGCGACCCCATGCTTACCGGGGCAGGAGCAGGTGGAACTATTGGCTTTGGGAATCCCCTGCCGCAGTTGTCTGCCTATCAACTCAAGAACAACTCCCCTGCGGCAGGAGTCGGGATACAGATCCCGGAAGACAGGGGAAACACCGATTTTTACCAGAACCCACTGGCTGATTCCGGTGCCGGCGCCCATTCGGTTTCCGGAGAAGCGAACTAACAGGTACGGGACCTCTTAGCTCCCCTGTTTTAAATGTGCTTATTTGCTGACGGTTCCTCACCCCCACTTCAGGATAGAAGATGGAAAGT
>JBEPWW010000220.1:0-4880 GCA_041642215.1 Salinimicrobium sp.
GTCTGCCAATGAAGTACATAATATATATGGTCATTATTGGGCAAAGCTTATCCATGACGGCTACAGGAAGGAATATCCTAATGAGCGGCCTTTCATCCTGATGCGGGCCGGGGCAGCAGGTTCCCAGCGATTTGGACTCATTCCCTGGTCAGGGGATGTAAGCAGAAGCTGGGGCGGACTTAAATCACAGCCGGAGATCGCATTGCAAATGGGGCTTCAGGGATTGGGCTATATGCATTCTGACCTGGGGGGCTTCGCGGGAGACGAGCCAAATGAGAAACTTTATGTTCGTTGGTTGCAGTACGGGGTTTTCCAGCCCATTTACCGGCCTCACGCCCAGGAAGCAGTTCCTTCTGAACCGGTTTTTCAAAGCCCCGGCGTGAAAGCCCTGGTAAAGGAGGCGATAGAACTAAGATACCGGCTACTGCCTTATAATTATACCCTTGCCCATCTCAACAGCAGGGAAGGCCTTCCTTTAATGCGCCCCCTTTTCTTTGAAGAACCCCAAAATCACAGGCTCTACAGCGTTGCCAACACCTATCTCTGGGGCAAGGATTTCCTGGTATCGCCGGTGGTCAATCCTCTTTCTACAGATAAAGAGGTATATTTCCCTAATACAGCCAACTGGTTTGATCTTTACTCCGGGAAAAAATATACCGGCGGGAGCAAAGCCAACGTAGCGGTCCGGGAGGAGTCTATCCCCACTTTTGTAAGGGGAGGGGCATTGATCCCAATGATAAGGGAAATAAAAACAACCCGGGACTATTCAGTGGCAGAACTGGAGATGAATTATTTTTTTGATGAGGAGGTAGAAAACAGCAGGAGTATGACCTATCATGATGACGGGGAGACTTCAGAAGCTTTTGAAAAGGGCGCCTATGAGATTTTGCATGCCAGCGCTCAAAGATCTGGAAAGGAGATCCTGCTGCAACTGGAAAAGGAGGAGGGCAGTAGATCCCCATCAGAATTCAGGAAAGTGAATGTAGTTATTCATAACCTGCCGCGCACGCCAGAAAATATTGAAATTAAAGGTCAGATAATGAAGTTCCACTGGAAGACGGAAGGGAACCAGGTTCATTTCCCTGTGGTCTTAAAAGGGAAAACAACAACGATTAAAATAAGTATCTAATAATTAAAAATTCATACGATGAAAAAAACAGCAATAATGCTTATAGGTCTCATCCTGTTCATTTCCTGCAAGCAGGGGGGAGTGCAGGAGACGCAGGTAGAGAGGGTTCAGGCAGAGCAGATCGAGCCGGTTTCGAATGAAGCCATGGAATCGGCAGTGATTTATGAAGCCAACATCAGGCAATATTCTCCGGAAGGTACTTTTGATGCTTTTACCCGGGATATCCCGCAGCTAAAAGAGCTGGGAGTAAAGGTGATCTGGCTGATGCCTATTTATCCCATTTCCGAAACCCGAAGAAAAGCTACCGGGGACCTGAGCATTGAAGACATAGAAGACCAGGAGGAACGAAAAAAATATCTGGGCAGCTATTATGCGATTTCCGATTATACAGCGGTTAATCCGGAGTTTGGTACCAGGGAGGATCTGGATGAGCTGGTTAAAACTGCTCATGCGAACGGGATGTATGTCATCCTTGACTGGGTGGCAAACCACACCGGCTGGGACCATCACTGGCTGGAGGAGCATCCTGATTTTTACACGAAAAATGAGCAGGGAGAAATCATTGATCCCCTTGACCCCAATACCGGAGAATCCTGGGGGTGGACCGATGTTGCCGATCTTAATTTCGACAATAAAGAACTTTGGGAGGCTATGACGGCTGAAATGGAGTACTGGATCAGAGAACACAATATTGACGGCTACAGGGCTGATGTGGCGGGAGAGGTGCCAACCGAATTCTGGGAGCAGGTTGTCCCGCGTTTAGAGGAGATCAAGCCGGTTTTCATGCTTGCCGAATCTGAAGACAAAGACCTGTTTCATAATGCCTTTGATATGGGGTACAACTGGGAAGGCCATCACCTGATGAATGAACTGGCACAGGGTAAAATTGATGTTTCGGTATGGGATGATTACATGAAAAAGATTGATACGACCTATCAGGAAGATGATTATTTGATGAACTTCGTTACCAATCACGATGAGAATTCCTGGAATGGAACAGTAAAGGAGAGAATGGGGGAAGCCTCAGAGACCATGCTGGCGCTAACTTATACGATTCCCGGTATGCCGCTGATCTATAGCGGACAGGAATACGATATGGATAAGCGTCTTAAATTTTTTGAAAAGGATACCATTCCAAAGACAAAAGGAGAGGTGTGGCCGGTGCTTGTAAAACTGGGGGAACTTAAAAACGAGAATCCGGCTTTGCACGGTGCAAAGGAGGCAGCCTCTTACACCAGGATAAATACATCCTCAAATGAGCAGGTCCTGGCTTTTGAAAGGGCCAAAAATAATAAAAAAGTGGTGTACCTTGCGAACATGAGCAAAGAACCGGTGACATTTACCCTGGAGTATGAAGGAGAATTCACTGATCATATGAATTCCGGAAAGATGGATCTTGAAAGGGGGCGGGAATATTCTTTTGAGGCATGGGACTACAAGATCCTGATGGAAGAGTAATAATTGTGAACCCATACTGAAAAGCCCTGTTTTCGGGGCTTTTTTCTTTTTTATTAACCGAAAACGTTTGAGTTTTTAGTGAAATTAGGTTATATTATTTAAATCAAATAGCTTTACATTAATGTTGGAGAAAATCAAGAAAATAGGAGTTTTAACTTCCGGAGGAGATGCCCCCGGAATGAACGCTGCAATAAGAGCTGTAGCCAGAAGTTGTGCGTATTATAATATTGACTGCGTGGGTATTTATAGAGGATACCAGGGGCTCATTGAAAATGATTTTGAGCCGCTTTCGGCCAGGTCGGTGAGAAACGTGATCAACAAGGGAGGAACCTTTCTTAAGTCGGCACGTTCAGAGGCTTTTCGCACTAAAGAGGGGCGGGAGAAAGCGTATAAGAATCTAACCAATGCCGAGATTGATGCCCTGGTTGTCATTGGCGGGGACGGTACCTTTGCAGGGGCTATTATGCTCCAGGTAGAACATAATTTCCCGGTAGTAGGGATTCCCGGAACAATTGACAATGATATCAACGGCACAGATTATACCATTGGGTATGACACTGCTTTAAACACGGTAGTGGATGCGATCGATAAAATTCGGGATACCGCCAGTTCCCACAACCGTCTTTTCCTTGTGGAAGTGATGGGGAGAGATGCCGGGGACATTGCCTTAAACAGCGGTGTAGGTGCGGGAGCCGAAGAGATCCTTATTCCTGAAGAAGATAAAGGGATCGAACAGATGTTGTTTTCCCTCGAGAGAAGTAGGAAGTCTGGGAAGACCTCCAGTATAATTGTAGTTGCTGAAGGCGAAAAGAGTGGGAAGAACATCTTTGAGCTTGCCGAATATATAGGAGAGAATGTAGAGGGATATGACATTCGCGTGTCGGTTCTGGGGCATATCCAGCGGGGGGGAGCCCCCAGCTGCTATGACCGGGTTTTGGCCAGTAAGCTGGGTGTGGGCGCTGTAGAGGCCCTTTTAAGAGGGGAGAGCAAAGTAATGGTGGGCATTACCAACAAAGTCGTCACTTCGGTTCAATTCGAAGTAGCGATCAAGGAGAGCAAACCACTGGATAAAGAATTAAGAAGGGTGTTGAATATCACCACAGTTTAACCAAATAAAACAGAATTATGAGTACGAAAATAGGAATAAACGGATTTGGAAGAATAGGAAGAATAGCATTCAGGATTGCTGCCAGAAACAGTGATGTGGAGGTTGTCGCGATCAATGATTTGCTGGACGTGGAGCATCTGGCCTATATGTTGAAATATGATTCTGTTCATGGAAAATTTGACGGAGATGTAAAAGTAAAGAACGGGCAGCTTATCGTTGACGGAAAAACCATTAGGGTGACTTCTGAAAAGGATCCCGCAGAATTAAAGTGGGGGGAAGCAGGAGTAGAGGTTGTAATGGAATGTACCGGAATTTTCACCAGTAAAGAGGGGGCCCAGAAACACCTTACTGCAGGAGCCGGTAAAGTGGTGATCTCTGCACCTTCAAAAGACCTTCCCATGTTCGTGATGGGGGTGAACCACAATGATATCTCTGCAGATGACCGACTAGTATCCTGCGCGTCCTGTACTACGAACTGCCTTGCGCCTCTTGCAAAAGTAATAAACGACAAATATGGTATAGTAGAAGGCCTTATGACCACTGTTCATGCTGCTACAGCTACACAGTTCACGGTAGACTCGCCTTCCGGAAAAAATTACAGGCTGGGTAGAAGCGCTCTCAACAATATCATTCCAAGTACTACGGGTGCCGCGGTAGCCGTAACCAAGGTTATCCCTGCCCTTAAAGGTAAACTTACCGGAATGGCCTTCAGGATCCCTACTCCCAACGTTTCTGTGGTGGATCTTACCGTTCGTACAGAAAAGAATACCACCTATGAAGAGATCAAACAGGCGTTTAAAGAAGCGGCTGAAGGAGAATACAAGGGTATTATTTCCTATACTGAAGATGCTGTGGTTTCCCAGGATTTTGTTTCAGATCCACATACCTGTAACTTTGATGCAGAGGCCGGAATTGCGCTGAACGATAATTTCTTCAAATTAATAGCCTGGTACGATAATGAGTATGGCTATACTTGTCAAGTTATTAGATTGGCAAAATGTATTGCAAATGTTAGAAGATTGACTTATTATTAAAAGTACAAAGTACTTAGTGGCAAGTATAAATTACTTGGGTTTGTTTTATGAAATAAATAATTTTAAATTTGTGCTAAGTAATTAATAATTAGCACTTAATACTAAATAAGATGTTTGAAAATTTACAGGATAGATTAGAAAGAGCGTTCAA
>JBEPWW010000221.1:0-4870 GCA_041642215.1 Salinimicrobium sp.
CCCTTTATTTTTCCTTCCGATTAAAGGTCCCGGCTATTTCACCAGACCGGGAAAGCAGTGTCAGGATTTGAAACCTTTGAAACTCCTGCAGTTGGTTTTATTGCACTTTCAGCGGTTGTACTTTCCAAATATTGCTGCAGTAATCCTGTATAGATCGGTCAGACGAAAATTTCCCCATATTGGCCACGTTCAGGATAGACCTTCGGGTCCATTCCTTTGGTCGTCCCCATACCTCATGAATTTCTTCCATACGATCCATATAGGACTGGTAGTCCTGTAATAACAAATAAGGATCCTGATGTAGCAGGTTGTCATAAATAGGTTTGAAAAGCTCCCTATCCCCACCGGAAAGCTCTCCGGAAATCAGGAAATCCATCACCTCCCGGAGTTCTTCATTTTGTTCATAGATCTTGTAGGGCTGGTATCCGGCGTTTTTCGTTTCCTGTACCTCCTCTGTGGTGAGACCGAATAGAAAGAAGTTATCTTCTCCCACTTCTTCCCTGATCTCGACATTGGCACCATCCAGTGTTCCAATGGTAAGCGCTCCATTAAGGGCGAATTTCATATTCCCCGTCCCCGAAGCCTCCTTCCCGGCCATGGAGATCTGTTCAGAAAGATCGGCCGCAGGATAAACCCGTTGTGCCTGTTTTACGCTGAAGTTAGGAAGGAAGATCACCTTGAGCTTATCATTGACTTCCTGATCATTATTTACCAGGTCTCCTACGGCAGTGATGAGTTTAATGATCCTTTTAGCCATAAAATAACCGGGGGCGGCTTTTCCGCCAAATATAAAGGCAGAAGGCGCTATACCTTCCCCGTTTCCTTTTTTTAGACGCAGATAGAGGCTCAGGATATGTAGCACTTTTAGGTGCTGCCGTTTATATTCATGGATACGTTTCACATGAATATCAAAGAGCATGGCAGGATCCACCTTAATACCTGTATGTTCTTCTATATATTGCACCAGGTCCTTTTTGTTCTGTAGCTTAACATCCATCCATTGCTCCTGAAAATCCTGATCCTCTGCAAAAGGTTCCAGCTCCTTGAGACGGGTAAGATCTGTCAGCCACTCCTTCCCTGTCTTTTGTGTGATGAGGTCTGCCAGGCCGGGATTGCTTACCCCTAAAAATCTGCGGTGTGCTACCCCGTTGGTGACATTGGTGAAATTCTCTGGCCAGAGATCGGCAAAATCGTGAAGCACCTGTTTTTTGAGCAGGCGTGAATGAAGGGCAGATACCCCGTTCACTTTGGCGCTCCCCACCGTTGCCAGATGGGCCATTCGTACAGAGGGTTCCCCGCTGTCATCGATCAGGGACATGCGGGCTATTTGTTCCCCGCTTATTTTGAGTTCCCGCAGCCTGTGCAGGAAACGGCTGTTGATCTCATAAATGATCTCCAGGTGCCGGGGCAATAATCCCCCCAACAGACTTACAGACCATTTTTCCAGGGCTTCAGGCAATAGGGTATGATTGGTATAGGCAAAGGTATGACGGGTGACGTGCCAGGCATCATCCCACTCCATTTCATGAACATCCATTAAAAGCCGCATCAATTCGGGGACTGCAATGGAAGGATGCGTATCATTAAGCTGAATACTGAATTTTTCATGAAAGGTTTCAAGGCTGCGGCCCTGTAGCAGGTGTAACCTGATGATGTCCTGGAGCGAACAGGACACAAAGAAATATTGTTGTTTTAACCGAAGCTCTTTTCCTGAAAGGTTTTCATCATTTGGATACAGCACCTTGGTAAGGTTCTCTGAACGCATCTTTTTTTCCACGGCCCGGTAGTAATCCCCCATGTTATAAGCAGAAAAATCAAAAGATTCGATCGCTTCTGCCCGCCATAGGCGCATGATGATCCCATTGCTCTGGTATCCTGCGATCGGGGTATCATAAGCGGTACCCTTCAACTCTGAATCGGGGATCCATTTCACCCGCAGCTTGTCATCGGCATTCCTATGATGCTCTGTTTTCCCCCCGAATTTTACTTCAAAAGCGATCTCCGGGCGCACCACCTCCCAGGGGTTCCCGCCATGTAGCCACTTATCTGTGGATTCTACCTGCCAGCCATCTTTAATGGCCTGCTTGAAAATTCCGAATTCATATCGTATCCCATAGGCGATTGAGGGAATGCCCAGGGTGGCCATAGCATCCATATAACAGGAAGCCAGTCTTCCCAGGCCGCCATTCCCCAGACCGGGTTCTACCTCTTCCTCCAGCACCTTCTCCAGGTCGAGGTTAAGATCCTTCAGGGCCTCCCGGGTTTCATCCATGATCTCCAGGTTAAGCAGGTTATTCCCTAAATGTGGACCGGGAAGATATTCGGCAGAAAGATAAGCGACCCCACGGGCGTCTTCTTCTGAAAATTTTTCCAATGACCTCACATATTTTCTAAAAACCCGGTCCCGTACAGTATGGGCCAAAGCAAGGTACAGATCGTTATCTGTAGCCACTGCGGGAATACGGCCCAGACCGTAAAACAGGTTGTTTAGGAAGGAGGTTTGAATTTCTTCTTTAGAGAGTCCGGTTCTACCGGTTCCTTCTACACTGGATGTAAAAAAGTGTTCTATTTTCTTGTTACCTGATCTCATACCGCTTTTCTTTAAAAATTAGTAAAAATTACAGAAACCTAAAGCCTCAAAGTCCATTATATGATAATTTTAAGACTGCACTCGAATAAAAACCACCTTCCTATGGAAGCAGAAAAGCCCCTCTTTAATTTAAAGAGAGGCTTTTTTGTCAATTCAGTAACTGCCTTATCTTTAGATGATATCCGGGGTTAGGCGAATTGCACATCCACATCACCGGCCGCGTACAACAGCTTGTAATAATCATCCACAGATTTTTTCCAGGTAAACCTCATTTTGCGCGCATTCAGGCGGATCTGTTTCCAGGCACTCTTGTCATTCTGAAAAAAGTGCAGGGCTTCTTTGAATCCCTCGACCATGTTATACACCTTTTCATCATAGGTCTTCCCGTCAAAAGTAAACCCGGTGTGAACATGTTGAACGGTGTCTTTAAGACCGCCCGTTCTGTGTACCAGGCAGGGCTGGCCATGCCGCATCGCGAGCATTTGGCTTATCCCACAGGGCTCGAACAAGCTGGGCATAAAATAAAGATCAGAATCCCGGTAGATCGAATCCACCACCGCTTCGTTCTGGGTGTTGATGAAAATAAAGTTCTTCTTTTTATAGCTTATGGAACGTAACAGCTCTTCATAATCGGGAGCTCCTGTACCCAATAATACATAAATACCTCCCACCTCTTCCAGTTTATCCAAAATCTGCATCAGGGATTCGGGAGAGCGTTTAAAGAAATAAAATTTTTGTTCGGTAAGCCTGGCTACACTGGCACAAATAAAGCCGGGCCGCTTTTTAAGGAACGGGATGATTTTTTGACCTGTATGGGCCAGGAATTCAGCTTTTTGTTTCTCGGTCTCTCTTGGCAGCTGCATGAAGATCGTATTCGCGATATTGCTGAACAGCCGGTTCTTCTTGATCTCTTTAAGATTATGATAGTTGGAACCATTGAGGATCCCATAGAACCTACCATCCTTATCTGCCTTTTTCAGGTCATTCTCAAGGCCTTCCCCTCCAATGAATTCGGGTGGAACACTGGGCAGCAGCACGTCTTGCTTGTAAGAAGGGGACACCGTGTGCACCGCATCTGCAAACCTGATGCCCATGGCCATGAGATTAAAACAATCATGATATCTCGGATCGCGGAGTGACTCCTGCTCAAATTCCAGGTGTGGGAACCAGTTCCTGAGGGAGGAATAACTATTTTCAAAAGGTCTTATCCCCTGTATGGCCAGGTTATGGATACAGTAGACAAACCGGGTCTTTTTTAAATCTGAATAGCGCGGGTGATACTTCTTTAGGAAAAGCAGCAGGCTGGAATGCCAGTCATGCAAATGGATGATATCGGGTTTCCCAAATTGTTCCTGCTTGATGGCTTCTGCTACCGAAGTACAGAAAATGATATACTTGATGACATCTGAATAGAAGGGTTCCTGCAGGTCATTGTGATAGATCCCGCCTATATTTCCCGCCTCGATCTCCGGGTGGTGAATAACATAATGGGTGATGTTTTTGTAATCCTCTTTTGCCGGTACTTCATAGAGGTAAGTTACATATGTAACATCCCTGAGTTGTACATTGAGCTTGGCTTTAAGGGTGCCTCCCTGGTGCAACCTGGAATAGGATGGAGTGACCACGTGGACACGGTCTCCCCTCTCTGATATTTGCCTGGGCACATCCCTTATCACATCTCCTACCCCTCCTACTTTACAGTTACGGATAGCATCATTTTCTGAAGCGACAAAAAGAAAATTATTCATACATTAAACTCTTTAGAAACCTGTTAATTGGCGACCACGAAAATAGGCTATAAACCCCTAACTTAAAGCATACCAGAAAGTTAAAGATGTATTAAATAATTTACCCCGAAAAAGGTTTTCCGTAATCCGCTTTCAGCAAAATAAAGTAGGTTTATCCTGCCAAATCTGTTTTGAATGTTGAACTGCCTTTTTGTGATCCTGGGATTTTTCGGCCTGGTCTTCATTTTCCTCCTTCTTCGAAGTAACAGGAAACAGGCAAAACTGATAAGAAAGGAAATGGAAACCCTAAGGGAACTTAGGAGAAACAAATGAAAGAAGTTTCAGGTCCCGCGGGAACTGAATCGGGAAAATGCCCTGTCTACTGAATGGGGGGGTCCATGAAGGGAGCGATCTCTTTAAGGCGGAGGATCTCCATTACCTGTTCCTGCTTTACCGGTTTGATGTAATAGCCGCAAACCCTGTCAAATTCCCCGGCCTTTTCGAAATCGCCGGTGAAAAGGGAAGAGGTAACAATGACCACAAATATTCTCCC
>JBEPWW010000222.1:0-4848 GCA_041642215.1 Salinimicrobium sp.
GCTCTTCCGATCTGGGGATGTTGCAATTTAGCGCAATAAGATCCAGTTGTTCTTTGCCTTTATCCCGCAGGAACCGGTAAAGCACTTTTTCATCCTCCTCCAGCTCTACAAAAAGTTGTTTCTGCACGAGCTTGACAGGGTCATTAAGCTGCCAGTTGAGCAAATAAATAAGATCTGCTGCCGAAGTGAGCAAATGCGCTTCCTGTCGTTGTATCAAGCTATTGCAGCCTTTGCTCTGCACGTCACCCGGCCTTCCGGGAACGGCAAATACTTCCCGGTTATAGGAATTAGCAATATCTGCCGTCACCAGGGAACCTCCTTTTTCAGCACTTTCTATTACCACGGTGGCTTCACTGATCCCCGCTATGATCCTGTTTCGTTTCAGAAAATTATTTCGATCAAAAATATCAGTGCTCCAGAAATCGGTTAGGAATCCGCCTCGTTCTTCAACGGCCTTTACATATTTTCCGTGTACGGGTGGATAGATCTGGTTCAACCCGTGGGCCAGGCAGCCCACGGTCTGCAGGTTGTTCCTTATAGCAGCCCGTTGGGCTGCAATATCGATCCCATAGGCAAATCCCGATATGATCACAGGATCCAGGACCGCCAGCTGGTCCACGAGTTCCTCGCAGAATCTGGAACCAAAAGTGGTGGCTTTGCGTGTTCCTACAATACTCAATATCTTCTTTTTCTCAAGATCTATTTTTCCCCTTTGGAATAAAAGAATAGGACCGTCCAGGCAATGTTTAAGTCTTTCGGGGTAGTCCCGGTCCCTAAAATAAAGACACCGGATATTATTTTTAAGCACGAATTCCAACTCCTTCTCTGCCGCCTGCAGGTGGCCACCTTCCCTGAATCCCTGGATCTTGTGATTTCCTATTCCATCCAGTTTTAAAAGCGTTGAAATTTTTTCCTTAAAAACAGCCTCTGCTGAACCGGCAAATCTGATGAGTTTTTTGGCGGTAGAATCGCCCAGGTTGGGCATGTGCTGCAGGGCCAGAACATATTGTATTTCAGAAAGATGCATGCCGGGATTTTAAAAGGAAAAATAGCGCAATTATTTGTTAATAAAATCTTACCACGGTGTTTTTTTAAAAATTAAAAATCTTTACATTTGTTTCAATGGCAGTAGCAAAATACATCCACGATCTTTTATACCGGTACGAATGCGTGATCCTACCGGGATTTGGGGCTTTTATCACCCAGCAACATTCAGCCCGTATTGATGCGTCAACCAATGAGTTCTACCCTCCAAAAAAGGTAGTTTCATTTAACCGGCAACTAACCGGTAATGATGGTTTGCTCGCGAACCATCTGGCTGAAACAGAAAAGATCCCTTATGGGGAAGCCAGTGAAAAATTGAATGCTTTTGTGCAGGACCTCAATGCGGTATTGGTTAAAAACAAATCGATAGCGCTCGCTGATATAGGGGTTTTCACCCTCACAGAAGGGGATAAAATCCAGTTCGAACCTGCAACTCAGATCAACTACCTCAAGGATTCTTTTGGGCTCGATTCTTTTGCCTCACAGAAGATCCTTAGAGAGGTGTATAAAAAACAGTCGGCCGACATTGAAGAAAAAGCAGCCGTTGCCTTTACCCCCGAACGCAGATCTTCGGGACGTTATCTCCGGTATGCCGCCGTTGGATTACTGGCTCTTGGGTTGAGTGGATTTGCCGGTTTGAACATGTACAGTGAACAGGTGAATGAACACAACCTGGCCGAACAACAAAAAGCTGCCATCCAACTGGAAGACCAGATCCAGAAAGCCACTTTCGTAATCGACAACCCCTTACCCGCAATCACTCTAAAGGTTGCCAGGCAACAAGGGAACTATCATATTGTGGCAGGTGCTTTCAGGGAAGAAGAAAATGCAGCTAAAAAGGTGGAGCAACTCCGTCAGGAAGGATATAAAGCCCGTCATATAGGAGCGAATAAATTCGGATTGCACCAGGTAGTCTACAGCACTTATGAAAGCAGGATCGAGGCCCTGAAGGCTTTGAGAGAGGTGAAAAAATCCTCCAATCCGGGGGCCTGGTTACTGGTACAGGAATTATAATTCCTCAAACTATTCCATCAATAAGTATTTTCCCTGCATAGTTTTTTAATATAGCATTAACACGTATAGTCTGTTAATCCATATTACCTTTGCGCAAAATTTTACCTAATGCAAACCAAGACACCCGCAGAATCAAGAACGATCATGACCGACCTGGTCTTACCCAGTGAGACCAATCCGCTTAACAACCTCTTTGGGGGTGAACTCCTGGCGCGTATGGATCGTGCAGCAAGTATTGCGGCAAGGCGACACAGCCGCAGGATAGTGGTCACGGCATCGGTAAATCATGTGGCTTTTAATAAAGCTGTTCCTTTAGGGAGTGTGGTAACTGTAGAAGCCGCGGTTTCCCGGGCTTTTAAAACCTCTATGGAGATCTTTATCGATGTTTGGGTGGAAGACCGCGAAAGCGGTACCCGCAGCAAGGCTAACGAAGCCATCTATACTTTTGTGGCGGTTGATGAGACAGGAACGCCCGTAAAGATCCCGGCTCTGGAACCCGAAACCGATCTTGAAAAGGCGAGATTCGCGGCTGCTTTACGAAGAAAACAACTAAGTCTTGTTCTGGCCGGCAAAATGAAACCTGCAGAGGCTACCGAGTTAAAAGCCTTATTTGTAGAAAGCGCAGGCTAAACTTCCGCTAATTACTACATTTTATAGATCCACTGCTCGGGATTCAGCTTTTCATTGTTCTTGTACAACAGGAAATGCAGGGTGGTTTTTCCGGAAGAATTGCTGCCGGCTATTTCTCCCAGTTCCTGCCCAATAGATACTTCATCCCCTTTCTTCACGAAGATCTTCTGAAGGTTGTTGTAGATGGAGATATAATCCCCGTGCCGTACCATCACAGCTTTATTGGCGCCTTTCACCGCTTGCACCTCACTTACGGTGCCTCCAAAGACCGCTTTGGCTTTTCCTCCTTCTTCTGTATCTATACGAACCCCGTTACTGTTTACAGTTATGGACTTCACAACAGGATGCGGCTGATTTCCAAAACGCATTGACACCACTCCAGACCTTACGGGCCAAGGCAATTTCCCTTTATTGCTGGCAAAACTGGCGGCAAGGGCTTTTGCTTCGGGGGTGAGCTCATAAACTGCCCGGGTAGAAGATCCACTATTCCGGTTACTTCGTGCAATGGATTCTGCAATGATCCTTTCGATCTCTCGATCTATAGCATTGATCTCCTGCTGCTTCTGCCTAAGTTGGGCGGCGAATTGTCCTTCTTTTTTTCGAATGGTGGATACAAGAGATTGTTGCTCCTTTCTGTTCTTCTCCAGCTGGGCTCTGGTATTCCTGTTCTCGGCTATGAGCTTGTCCTTTTCTTTTTTCTGCCTTGCCAGGTTCTGGTTAAGCTCCTGTAATTTGGCCGTACGCTCCTTTATCTCATCTCCCTGCTGCTTCCGGTAATTCGCATACTGTTTCATGTACTGGAGGCGCTTATAGGCCTGTAAAAAGCTTTCTGAAGACAGAAGGAACATCACCCGGCTCTGCTGGGATTTACTTCTATAAGATTTTTGGACCATTTGCCCGTAATCTTCTTTTAATTTTTCCAGCTCTTTTCTCAATCCCCCAATCTTTCGCTGGTTCGAATTGATCTCGTTGGTCAGTAAATTTGCCTGCTGATTGGTTACCCTGATCAGGTTCTCTGTGGACCGTATCTGCTGATCGAGATCTTCCACCTCGGTAAGAATAGATTTCTCCTTCCGCAGGTTGGAACTACGAAGATCATTTATACGCCTTATTTCCTGCTGGAGTTCCTGTCGTCGCGTTTCCAGTTCTTTTTGTTTGTCTGTTTGGGCCTGGACTCCAAAAGAAAAAAGCAGGAGCAGCAAAACGCTTAATTTAAAATTGCCGTTAACCGTCATTCTCATTTTAAAGAAATTTCATCATATCCCGAAGGTATTGAAAAAGGAAAGCTCACGGGTACATCCAGCTCGATAGATCTAAACTGCATTTCTATACGCGTATTCGCACTACCCTCACTGGCTATTATCTTGATCTCTTTGGGTAGATATTGCCCCTGTACCACCTGATAATCTGGATAGGTAACCGTAACACTCCTGTTCTCCCTTTCCTGAGACAACTGCTGGGCCATAGTCCGGTAATGACCTGCATCCAGCAAAAACATCTTCCTGATCACATCCTGGGCATAAGGCACTAACTGGTAGCCCCTGGCAGACTGGGTTAATTCATAGCGATCATCCCTAAGATCATATATGGTTTGGCCCAAAAGGAGGTTCTGTACTTTCTGAAAATCGAGAGGTGTTCCCAATAGATCACTTAAAAGGCTGAAGTCCCCTTCAAAATATTGCTGGGATATTTTTTCATAGAAGAAAACGCTGTCTGGCGTGATCAATACTTTTGCCAGTGGGATCCCTAGCAATTGACCGCTCATCCAGATCGTATCATTCTTCTTCATTCGATAAGTCACCGTTACAGCCTGGGTACGGTCTTCTGTTTGATACTGCACCCGTAGTTTTCCCTGCATGGTCTCGAAATCTGCTTCCCTGTCATAGTGGTTCGAGATCACCCCGGCCACCGCGGCATCTGCAGCAGGATCTGTCGGGGTGATGCCTTTTCTGCCACCACAGGATGCAAGCAGGATAAGAGCAAGCATGATCGAGGCTATTGTAAATCTATTCATCAATTATCTTATTTTCTAATTCTGCCGCTTTTCGTTCAAATTCTGCAGCTTTTTCTTTGTTTTCCAAACCTTTATAGGTTACGACCAGCTGCCGGTATAAATCGGCCTGCATTTGCAGGTCATCAATAACAAAATCCAGTCCAAAG
>JBEPWW010000223.1:0-4818 GCA_041642215.1 Salinimicrobium sp.
CTCAACTTCAGAATACGTTTCGGGGTAGTCAAGTGGAACCTTGACGAAACTATTCGCGTCTGCCCGTCCCACGACAAGAAATCCCCGGGGATCGTAGTCAATGCCATTCATTCCAAAAGCACCGGGAACAGGAGCGAGAGCCTCCGCCTCCAGGAAGATCTCCGCCTCTCCATTAGGCTTCACCTTATAGAGCATCCCGGCATAGCTGTCGGTGACATAGGCATTGCCCTTGTTATCCACAGTGACATCATTGGCGAAATGCCCGCCACCACTCATCGTGTGCAGTTCTGTATAAAAAATGAATTCCCCCGAAAGATCATAAGCAGCGAGGGCCGCCAGGCTTCCATCGATATTGGAATTGGTGATGAGCAGCCTTTTGCCGCTTTGATCCACATGGATCCCGATGGTGGAGACAAAATTCGGGTTGGTGATAAAAACCGAATACTCCCCGTCTATCACCTGGCCAATATCCCCCCGCGTTATCGAAGAGACCAGGAACCTGTTGTTCTGTTTGTCATAATCAAGGCCTTCAGGAAAAAGGGCGGGTTCATGAATCTCAATAACGGCTTCACTGCCCTTACGCACTTTCATGTCCAGAGGTTCCGGTTCAATACGATCCGAATTCTCCGTAGAACAGGAAAATATACTTAATACTAAAACCGTGTTTAGAACTGCTGTGCAAAACTTCTTCATCATGTAAAATGTTAGATTAGTAAAAATGAGAGGGCTTGTCAAACAGGGGGGAAAGCGAATAGGGAAGTAGGGAAATGTTGACCAGGAATTACCGATCAATATTTAAAGCTAAGAAAATTTTATTAATTGACTAAAAATCAGATAGTTATTTTTAAATCCGCTACCGGGAAAATTCGAATTTAACCTGTTGGCTCAAGGCATACCTTGAGCCAACAGCGGGGAAACTTCAGTATATAACAGCTTTCTCCTCCCCTTTCGGGTTATGCTCCCGGTACAGCTTTTCTCCCAGCTTGCCTTCGTCGCCCAGCCCCCGTCCTTTGATGAGCCAGGCGATTCCGAAGAAAAAAAGCGCCAGGGCTTCCAGGATGAGTGTCGAATAGGGGGATAACTCAAGCATTTCAGAAACGGGAATCAGGATTATAAGGATAATAATCGCAATGCCACAAACCCTGTAGATATGGTTCTCGTTCAAAGTGCTTACGGGAATGTCTGCAGCCCGGTTCTGCCCAATGGTGAATACGTTAATGGCCAGCAACGCGAAAATTAAAAAGAGCAGCGCCGCGAAGAGGTAATGAAGCCAGCCCAGCCAGGGAAATGGATACGGGATAAGGGTTATGATCGCCTGAGGCTCAGATTGGGGAGCGACAGGGATCAGCGCCACCCCAATGGCCATGATCCCGGAGACATTGGTTAGCAACTGGTCATTCTTCCAGATCGAAGGGTTCCCATGACCTTTATAGGAGATCATGAACAATCCCACGGCGGCCAAAGTACCGGTGAAAATGTCGCGCAGGTTTGTATAGTAATAATCACTGATGGAAGGCTGGAACTCGGTTTTGAAAAAGGGAATAAATGAAAGCCCCACCAGCAGTACAGGCAGCGCGATCCCCAGGTACCCGATGGCCCGCCTGAGTCTCCTGTAGGTGAAAATATCCTGTTTGTTTCGGGTAGTAATGGGTCTCAAATTTAGAACAACCTGGTTAGTTTCACTAAGATACACTTTCTCTGCAATTTTATTGCAGTGCCAACCTAAGCTGCAGTTTTAAAAGATTACGGATTTCTTTTATGAGGTGCCTTCAAAATCATCTTTCGGGCTGTATTCTGTTTTCTATAATTTCTTTTTTCTGAAAAAGTTTCTCCGCTCTCCATTTCATCGGATTCTTCCTGATATATTCCGAAATTCTCTGGAATGCATATTGATCCCGAATGATGTGATCGTAAAAAAGAGATTGCCAGGCAAATTGTAAATTTAACCTGTTGGCATGTTTGGTCACAGCCGATTTATAGGAACCCACAATAGAGGAAATGGTATTTTTCCCCTGGTTTTGAAATCTCTGTTGACCAATTGTCTTTTCCGGGTTCGGGTCATCATTGGATTTTTGATGTGGGGTCAACGCATGCCTTGATCCCACATCATTATTATAATCCATTGTCCCAGGTTTTTTATTTCCATCCAATATGATAATTCCATGTATATGATTGGGCATTACCACAAATTCACCTAATTCCACATTTTTAGCATGGTTTTTTATTTCATACCACAATGTATCTGCAAGCACACCTACCCGGGATAATTGCATTTTGCCATCCACGATCTTTCCGAAGAAATCCTCCCGGTCTTTCGTGCAAATGGTTAGAAAATAGGCCGCATCCCATCCATAATCCCACCGCTGTAAACGCATGGATTCATTCCTGTATTTATGCTGAAATTTTGCTGACATGATTCAAAAGCTACAATCTGTCACCACAGTTGTATTCTCATTTCTCAAAGAAGCGATTTGCTCAAACTCCTCCGGAATATCATCTATACAGATGTATTCTACAAAAGGATAATTTCCCATGTTTGAAGCCCCTATATCTTCTGTAAGCAGCGTATTTAACAGAGAGGAATTCTTCAAAATAAGGGTTGTGATCACGTTCTCTGATATATCGAGCCATTCCAGATTTTTTAAACAATGAAAGTCAAACACTTCCGGCTCCCCGCCTTCCAGGTATGACATGTCGAGCATTTTTACTGTGGGAACCTGGCAGAGATCAATTTTCAAGAAGCTGTTATGCATGTTCAGTTTTGTTAACGCACCGGCACCTTCAAGGTTAATATCCAAATAGTTAATAGGAATTCTGAAATCTTCCCCGTATTCATTGGGCCTGTTTGCAATTAATCTCACCTCTGCTAATCTGTCCAGGCCGGAAAGATCTAAAGCTTCAAAATAGTTTGTCGCAACATTGCTCAGTTCAAAATACTCCAGCTTTTTAAGGTGGGTAAGATCATAAATGATCAATTCAGAAGGTGCACCTTCGAACATAAATCCTCCGGTTCCGGTGATACTTAAATAGTTAAGATTAATAAAATTTTCGATCCCGCTAAGATCCACATATCTCCCAAGTTCATTGTAATTAAAATAAAGGATCAAACCTTCGATCAATTCTGCTTCACTGCGTTGGATCTCCCCGTCGTTATTCAGGTCAATGTCGCTGTCGCCTTCATTATCACCATTTGTATCTATGGAATTGGTGCTTAGCAGCGTGTGCTTAAAGTGCTCATCAGGAATTTCTATGGTCTCTTCGGCCATAGGTGGTTCGGGTTCATTGTCACCCGGTCCTTCGGGTTCACAGGAAGTGGCAATAAAAACAGCAGAGAAAACCAGGGGTAGAAAATTCTTTTTCATTGTTGGCTGGGTTTAGAAATCCAGAGTGATATAAAATCGCTTTATAACATAAGATACTCAGCTTTACCTCGTAAGCACCTGGATCATGTCAAAATTGATCTCGACCTCTATGCCTTCTACCTCTGTGACCGACCGTTCTTCAATAACAAACACCAGTCTTTTGGGAGAAAGCTCCTTTATGATCCCTTCGGAAGCCTGAATGATCTGCCCCTCGCCTCCTTTAGGACTGGTGATCATTTTATTTCCTTCAATTTTATACGTACCACTACCCGCAATATTGGGATAAGTATAATCCTGCACGCTGGTTTCTCCATTAGCAGTAGTAGTAAGGGTGATGGTGTAACTACCTGCGGTAGTGTAATTGCCTGCATCCACAAAAACCACCTGCGCATCGATTTCTGATGCTTCGGCGGTATAAGATACTGAGGTGGTTCCATCACCCCCTTTTACTGAACTAACTCCGGAATAGCTGAACTCCGTAAGATCCCATTCCCCCAGGATCATGTTTTTGTCTATTTGCGGCCCG
This sequence comes from Salinimicrobium sp., assembly GCA_041642215.1. Lineage (GTDB taxonomy): Bacteria > Bacteroidota > Bacteroidia > Flavobacteriales > Flavobacteriaceae > Salinimicrobium. The sequence goes on from JBEPWW010000223.1 coordinate 3,889, forward strand.
TCATCATCTTTTGAACAGGAAACATAGCTGACCATTGCTGTTACAAACAGCAGTACTTTTAGTGCTCTCATAAGGACATTTTTTTGTTGGTTTAAAATGCTGAAGATGATGGTAGGGAGAGCCAAAAGTTTAACAGGCAGCAGGATCTTCTAGAGCAAATTAGCTAAAAAAATGATGTATGGATGGTTTTTTCTGCGCTTTTCTGCGAAAAGAACTTTTTTGCCTCTTAAAACCTCTTCTCTTGAAATTCAGTTAAATACACTGAGGGTTTTTCCTGCAGAAGTTTGAACAATACCAATTTAGAGGTAGATTTTAGAAGAGGTCAAAAATAATTTGAGATTAGTTGATGTTGGGGCAAGGCATGTTGGGGCAAGGCATGCCTTGCCCCAACATTTTTTTTCCGGAAGCGCTTCAAATTTTCTTTGAATTCAAACCACGCGTTCAACTATGGGAACCCTCAAAATTTCCTATATTTAGCACTCTTAAAATTTTAACATTAAGTACAATTTATGACCTATAAAAACCTATTGGCATTAGCTCTGCTAATGTGCACTTCTACCCTGTTCGCACAGGAGAAAGAAAAAGACAAAAAATGGGATGTCAATGATCCCTATACTGAGGACTGGAACATCAAGGAAGTGGCCCTTGACACTGATGAAGGCACCTGGATGAACCTGGACGTGAGCCCCGACGGAAAACAGATCGTATTCGATCTTTTAGGGGATATCTACATCATGCCCATCACCGGCGGTGAAGCGACCGCCCTTACCAGCGGCATGGCTTATGACGTGCAGCCGCGATTTAGCCCCGATGGAAAAAGGATCTCCTTTACCAGCGATGCCGGCGGCGGGGACAACATCTGGATCATGAAATTGGATGGCAGTGACGCGAAGCAGCTTACAAAAGAGAATTTCAGGCTACTTAACAACG
>JBEPWW010000224.1:0-4786 GCA_041642215.1 Salinimicrobium sp.
AAGAGATCAAAACTGGGATCCAGGTTTTCAAATGTGCTAAAGTGTCCATATTCCTTCTGAATGTATCGATTTTGATCTATTAATCTAAGAAATTCTTCCTCGATAAAAACCTCTACATCTTCGTGGTCAAGGACGTTTAATAGTTCTTCAATATACAGGCCGGAATTGGCATGGTAGAATTGGCCGTAAATACCTACTTTCATTTTTATATGTTTAAGTACTTATCCAGATATTTGGAGCGGTCCCGTAGATTGGAGGAAAAAGTATCTTCCTGATGGGTTGAAACCACCCGGTATCCATATCTGCGGAAGGACTGAAGAATGGCATTAAGGCTGGTGGGGCCTATTTTTATGGTCACCTGGGCTACATCCTGGTCAATTTTGGTAACAAAAGCGCCAAGAACATGTGCTCCGTTGGATTCTACTATTTGGCTGATCTCGCTGAAGGAAAAATCCTTATAGCCTTTTTCCAGGATCAGTATGCCTCCGGGACTGTTCAGGAAAGGGGTCTCTGTGAACAGGTTCATGATGTCGGTAAGTTCGATAGTGCCAATGTAGGAATTGTGTTCGTCAAGTACAGGTAAAATGTTCGTCTGGTTTTTTGCAAAGGTATGTAATGCATCAAGCCAGGTGTCATCTTCCCGCACAAAAAAACCTTCCAGGGCATATTGATAATGTCCAAGCGTCTCATTGGGGTCAAAAGAACGTGCGTCATTTTCAGAAATGCTGCCCATGTAAATACCTTCCTGTTCAACAGGAAGGTGGGAGTACGTGAATTGATTGAAGATGGTCTGTACCTGGCTGATCTTCTCCTCAATGCTGCGCATTTCTACGTCATTGATGATGTATGGCTTGATATTCATAGCTCTGCGGTTTTGTGCAAATTAATCAAAATAAAGTACTTTTTTGCATCTTCAACTTTGTATTTTTGTGAGAAAGAACATCAGAAAATGACAAAATTAAGTGTAAATATAAACAAGATCGCTACCCTTCGAAATTCGAGAGGGGGCGACGTTCCTAACGTGTTGCGGGTAGCCAGGGATGCAGAGAAGTTTGGGGCTCAGGGCATAACTGTACACCCTCGCCCAGATGAGCGGCATATAAGATATCAGGACGTGTATGACCTGAGTGAGGTGGTTACCACAGAGTTCAATGTGGAAGGGAATCCTATTAAAAAATTCATGGACCTGGTCCTGGAGGTGAAGCCAACACAGGTTACGCTGGTGCCTGATTCTGAAGATGTGATCACTTCAAATGCGGGTTGGGATACGATTAAACACCGGGATTTCCTGAAGGAGGTGATCGCAGAATTAAAGAATAGCGGGATCAGGACCTCTATTTTTGTGGATCCCGATCCTGTTATGGTAAAAGCAGCTTTGGAAACCGGAACAGACAGGATCGAGCTGTATACAGAAGAATATGCCGTTCAGTTTGCAAAAGGAAATAAGGAGGGGGTCCTGCCTTATGCTGAATGTGCTAAAATTGCCAATGACCTGGGGTTGGGGGTGAATGCGGGACACGATCTTTCTCTGGAGAATATCAGGTATTTCAAAGAAAACATCCCGGGCCTTCTGGAGGTTTCCATCGGCCATGCCCTTATTGCTGAAGCACTGTATCAGGGCATCGAAAATGTGATTCACCAGTATTTAATTTTATTGAGAGACTAATGAAGTTACACGCTACAGTTTTAGGAGAAGGAAAACCCATGTTGATCTTACATGGGTTCCTGGGCATGAGTGATAACTGGAAAACTCTGGGCCGTAAATTTGCCGATGCCGGGTTTCAGGTACATCTTATAGATCAGCGAAACCATGGCAGGAGCCCTCACAGTGATGAGTTTAACTACCAGGTCCTGGCAGAAGATATCAGGGAGTATTGTGATACTCATTCCCTTGAGGATTGTGTCCTTCTGGGGCATTCCATGGGTGGGAAGACAGCAATGATGACCGCTTCGCTTTTTCCAGACCTGGTAGATAAGCTGGTTGTGGTGGATATCGCTCCAAAATATTATGCCCCGCATCATCAAAAGATCCTGGAGGGTCTGCAGGCGGTTAACAACGCTTCCTTCGCGTCCAGAGGAGAGGCGGAGGACCTGCTGGCGAATCATGTTCAGGAGGAGGCAGTGAGGCTCTTCCTGTTAAAAAACCTCTACTGGAAATCCAAAGGAGAGCTCGCTTTGCGTATGAACCTGGAGGCTTTGATGGCCAATATAGAGGCTGTAGGGGAAGAGCTGCCCCGGGATAAGACCTTTGAAAAACCTACATTGTTCGTAAGAGGTTCCAAATCAAACTATATAGAGGAAGAGGATAGGGATTTGATCAAAGAACATTTCCCGGATTCTCAAATTATAAGTATTCCCAATGCCGGTCACTGGGTGCATGCTGAGAATAAGAAGGATTTTTTTGCAGCTGTAATACAGTTCCTGTAATCTTCATGGATATTTATTGTGCACGCATAAGAAAAATAAGGTTTTCATTGCGTAATATCTAATTTGTGCTATTTTTGAGGCATTGATCCATATTATCTTAATCTACATACTTTAACTATGAGAAAAATTTTATTCCTAGTGGTATTTGCTTTGGCAAGTGCCGTAACTTATGCTGGCGGATATCGGGTTTCTGTGCAGGGCCAAAGGGCTTTGGCAATGGGACATACCGGTGTTGCTGTGGTAAATAGTGCCGAATTAGGCTTTTTTAATCCGGCCGGTCTTGTTTATCTTGAAAATCAACTGACCATTTCTGCCGGAGCCAGTGCGATTTTTTCTGATGTCGCATGGCAAAATGATGAATACGGGCTGAGCTCCCGAACAGACAATCCTCCGGGAACCCCGTTTTATTTATATGGTTCTTATAAAATAAAAGACTGGTTATCTGTTGGTTTGAGTGTTTATACTCCTTATGGAAGTACTGTAGAATGGGAAGATAATTGGGCAGGATCCCATCTTGTGAATAATATCCAGTTGCAGGCGATCTATATTCAGCCGGTGGTGTCTGTTAAAGTTACAGATTATTTAAGTTTTGGAGGGGGACCTATTTTCGTAACCGGGTCCGTTAACTTTAACCGAAACCTGAATCGTACCCTTACCGATATTGAGGGAAATAGGTCCAATGTTACTGTAGATGCTTCCGGGGTGAACGAATGGGGATGGTCTTTAAGCGCGATGTTCACGCCAACCCAGGATCTTCGCATTGGGGTAAATTACCGATCAGAGATCATGATGAACGCCGAAGGCGGGGAGGCTGATTTTGAAAATATCCCTAACAGCCCCTTAACTCCTTTTAGGGATACCACCTTTGATGCGGCTCTTCCTTTGCCGGCTGAATTGACTGTGGGTCTATCTTACCAGCTTAATGAAAAATGGCTCCTGGCTTTTGACTACAACAGGAACTTCTGGGGTGTTTATGAATCCCTGGACCTGCAATTTGCTGATCCTAATATACCTGATTCCAATAACCCGCGAAACTATAAGGACTCCAATATCTGGAGATTTGGGGCTGAATATACGGCTACTGATAAATTGATTCTTCGTGCAGGCTATTACCTGGATGAGTCTCCGGTACAGCCGGGGTATTTTGCTCCCGAAACACCTAGAAATGATTCTATGGGCTTCACGGCAGGTTTGTCACTCAATGTTACCGACAGGTTGGCTATTGATGCTTCTTTCGCCTATATAAGGTTTAGCGAAGTAGATGCTTCCTACGATCATTATATGGAAAATGGACAGCAGGTGCCTTTCGAAGGTACTTACAAATCCAGTGCTTTTATTCCCGGACTTGGGGTAACATATAAACTATAATAAAAGATTTTTTGAATATGAAAAATTATATTAAATACTTAGGGATTCTTGCTTTAGGGATGGTTGCCTGTGAGCCTGAATTCAATAACCCGGTAGATGAGCAGGGATTCTATACCAGCGGAGAAGCTGATTTCTCTAATTTTGTAGCGATTGGGAACTCCATTACCTCGGGTTATGCAGATAATGCTCTTTACATTAGTGCTCAGGAAGCTTCTTACCCCAATATCCTGGCCGAGCAGTTCGCCAAAGCGGGGGGCGGGGATTTTACTCAGCCTTTGATGGCCGATAATTACGGAGGTCTTTTATTAAATGGAACCCAGATTGCCAATACACGTTTGGTGTTGTCTTTTGATGCAGATGGAAACCCTGCGCCAACGAATTTAAATGCTGAACCCAGCACAGAAGTGACCAATGCACTTGCCGGACCTTTCAATAATATGGGGGTACCGGGAATGAAAAGTTTCCACCTTTTTGCTGAGGGATATGGAAATGTGGCTGGTGTTGCAACAGGCCAGTCAAATCCCTATTTCGCACGTTTTGCATCTTCGGCAAATGCCACTATTCTGGGAGATGCTGTAGCTCAAAACCCGACCTTTTTTAGTCTTTGGATTGGGAAGAATGATATCCTAAGCTTTGCTACTTCGGGTGGGGTTGGTGTAGCTCAAACAGGAAATTTAGATGCAACTACTTACGGGTCGAATGATATTACAGATCCCCAATTGTTCGCAGGGGTCTATTCTCAGGTGGTAGATGCTTTAATAGCTGCCGGTGCGGAAGAAGGGGTTGTGAATGCCGTTCCTGATGTTACCGTGGCACCATTCTTTACCCGTGTGCCTCATGCGCCTTTAGATCCTACGAATCCTGAATTTGGTCCAATGATTCCTACCTTGAATGAAAGATTTGCCGGTCTTAACCGGATCATTTCTGCAGTAAGGGGTACAGATGAGTTTGATGCTGAAGGGAATAAAATTGCGGATACAGAATATACTAT
>JBEPWW010000225.1:0-4782 GCA_041642215.1 Salinimicrobium sp.
GGATGTTTCCAAAAGTCAGCGTTACCGACGGGAACTGGAAAATGCCAAGCAATACGCAGAAACACTCCTGGAAAGCCGGGAACAATTTATGGCAACCGTCACTCATGATCTGCGATCACCCCTGAATACGGTGCTGGGATATACGGCCCTGCTGGAACAAACCCATTTGAACAAACCCCAGACGCGTTACCTGGACCACCTTAAAAAGTCTTCAGAATTTATTTTACGACTCGTTAATGACCTGCTCGATTTCTCCAAACTGGAAGCAGGAAAGATGTCTATAGAGCATCTGCCATTCAATCCCCGGACTGTGATCGAGGAAACGGTGGAAAACTGCATTCCTGCAAAAAAAATGGAGGAACTGGAAATAAAAGTGGATATTTCGCCGGAACTGGACCAGTCCCTGGTAAGTGATCCTTTCAGAATAAAACAGATCCTGACCAATTTAGTTACCAACGCGTGTAAGTTCACCCCCGAGGGAAGTATTGAAGTAAATGCATCATTGACGGGCACAGATCTTAAGAAGATCATGAAAATTGTGGTAAGCGATACCGGAATTGGAATTTCCCGCGATAAGATTGAGGAGGTTTTTGAGGAGTTCAGCCAGGAAGACTCCTCCATTGAGCGGCGATTTGGAGGATCTGGGCTGGGACTGGCGATTAGTAAAAAGCTTGCTACCCTACTTGGGGGAGACATTCGATTAGAAAGCGAACCCGGTGAAGGAAGCACCTTTACAGTACAGATTCCAGTAGAGATTGCAGCTGCCACTTCAGAACCCCCTAAAAAAAAGAGACCTGCCCCTACCCGGGAGCCGTCGAACCTATCGGTACTTATAGTTGATGACGAGCCGGCACAATTAAGCCTTTTGCAGGAGCTGTTAAGATCCACCGGTATGCAAACAGACACTGCCGGTAACGGAAAGCAGGCCCTGGAAAAACTTCGCGCCCAAAAATTTGATTTGGTTCTTACGGATATTCAAATGCCGGTAATGGATGGTTTTGAATTGGTTAATACCATTAGAGAAACGCCTGAAGCACCTGAAGTCCCGGTAATAGCCCTCTCCGGAAAGACAGATACCATGCCGCCCGAATACCTAGAAAAAGGATTCAGGGGCAGCCTCCTAAAACCCTATTCTTCAAAAAAGCTCCTTAAGATCATCGGGGATGTACTGCATGTAGAACTAAAAGAAAAAGGTTTCAAGGGGAAATCCAGGCGGAAATCCCGAACCTACTCCCTTTCTGAGATCAAAAAATTCGCGGGTGGAGACACTCATGCCCTTCAGAATATACTAAGATCATTCATTGACAGCACAGAGAGCAATCTGGAAACACTTGAGGAAGCAGACAGGAAAGGAGATGAAAGCCGAAAAGCCGCGATCGCCCACAGGATGCTGCCTATGTTCCGGCAATTAAAGGCCACGCCCATCATCAGGCAACTGGAGATCCTGGAACATCCAAAACCCGAAGAAAAGCAAGTCCCTATCAGGGAACTCACCTCCCAGATTCACCATCTCCTGGAAGAACTCAAAAAGGAATTATAGGTTGATCCCGTATTGCTTTAGTTTATTGTAGAGGGTTTTCCTGTCTATTGAGAGTAACCTTGCAGCTTTGCTTTTATTGCCATGGGTCTTTTCCAGAGCATCCAGGATCATTTCCTGCTCATTTTTGTTTTTGAAAAGGCTATAAGAAGCCTCCTCCTGCTCTTCCTCCCTGGCAGTAAGGATTTCCCGGGGCAATACATCCTCAGAAATATATTCTCCTGTTGTTAATAATACCGCTCTTTTCACAACATTTTTCAATTCCCTGAGATTTCCCGGCCAGTGATACTTCTTGAAAGCAGCAACCGCACCTTCAGTAAAACCTGTGACGTCCTTATCCAGTTCTGTATTGGCATTTTCCAGAAAATAGTTTGCGAAGATCAGCAGATCTTCTTTCCGGTCCTTCAGCGAAGGCACTCGAATGGAAAATTCATTTAGCCGGTGATAAAGGTCTTCCCGGAACTCTCCTTTTTCAACCAACTTGAACAGGTCTTCATTAGTGGCAGCAATTACTCTTATATCCACTATGATCTCCTGATTGCTTCCAACCGGTTTAACTTTGCGCTCCTGTAAAGCACGAAGTAGCTGCACCTGCAGTTCATAGCTCAGGTTTCCTATCTCATCCAGAAAAATAGTACCTCCGTTGGCAGCTTCAAAATGCCCGGTCTTATTACTAACTGCCCCGGTAAAAGAACCTTTTACATGACCAAAAAACTCACTCGAAGCCAGTTCTTTGGGAATAGCCCCACAATCAACAGCTATAAAGGCCTCTTTATTCCTCTTGCTCTTGACATGAATACTTTTGGCGATCTGCTCTTTTCCTGTTCCACTCTCTCCCATAATAAGGACAGACATGTTTGTGGGGGCAACCAGTTCAATATAATCATTAAGTTTTTTGGAAGCATCACTAACCCCTTTGATATAGGTGTTATCTATTGTGGTCTCATCTGCCGGTCTGCTTCTAGCTTTACGGGTTGCAGCAGGCGACGGAGTATCGGGTTCTGCGTTAAGTGCCTTATGAATAGCCTTGAGAATGATCTCGGGGTTAAAAGGTTTGGCGATATAATCAAAGGCCCCCTCCTTCATAGCATTAACAGCCATCGAAATTTCGGCATAACTGGTCATCATGATAACCGGAATGGCAGAATCCTTTTTTCCAACTTCCCGCAGGATCTCCAGGCCTTCCTTATCTGGTAGCCTCACATCTGATATCACCATATCAAAATCCTCTTTCCCCAAGAGGGTCAATGCCTCGCTTGCCGTGTATGATGCCCGCACTACAAAGTTCTTCTTTTCCAGAAAGGTTTTAAGCATGGTGCAAAAGGCAACATCATCTTCAACTATTAAAATTCTGGCCATATGTTTTTGGGTTCTTTCACAAAATTAGAATTTTATTAGCCCCAAAATCAAAAAATAAGCATAAAAAAGGAGCTTTTTACAGCTCCTTTTTCAGTTCATAACTTTTTATCGAAGTTAAAAGATGAAATCCATTTTTTCGAAAATTTCAGCTTTGATCTTGTATAGTCCAAAAACCGCACCCATTCTTAACTTTCGTCAGTGCCTTTCCTGGGTATTGATCCAGACTAAACAATCCTTTTAAGCATTTTTCTCGCTGAGCAATTCGTCACCTAGAGTTGGCTTCTCTAATAAATGGTGAGGTTAGGATTATTTATCTTTTTTATCCTTGTCAATCCAGTTACCCTGCTCATCTGCATACAGTTCCTGCTCTTCTCCTTCTGCAGTAGTAATTAACAATTTATATTTTCTTTCACCGTCTTTCTCTTTAACATGAGCTTCAGAGATTATAGCTCCTGTAAAATCACGCTCTACAGCCTGTTGCACTTCAGCAGGTAATTCCTGTACTTCAATTTGCGTATATTCAGATCTTTGTTCAGTGTGTTGTTCTACTGCAACTTCATTTTCAGGATTTACCTGTGCACTTACAGTTTGTGCGGAAAAGATCATTGCTGATGCTGCTACTACTGTTAAACAAATCTTTTTCATAATTCTAATTTTTTAGGTTTACTGTTTTTCATTGATTTCTACTTATCCTTATGAAATAAGTATACCATTTGACACAGGCACCCCATTAACCCCTGAAAACACAGGGTTTATTAGTTAATTTCTAATTCTGAAAAATTGTGGAAATAAAAAAAATCTACATAATTATGTAGATTTCCTCCCCATTTTTCACACTTAATTTTTGAAAAATTGATTTATAGAAGCGGGTCTTTCCGGTTGTTCTTTTTCTCTGATCGTATTTTCTTTTCCCGAAGCCTTTTTAATTTCGCTGCCCTGGAAGGTTTCGTTTTTTTCCTTGGTTTTGGTTTGATCAGGGCCTCCTGAATGATCTGTTCAAACCGGCGGGTAACCAGTTGCTTATTTTTATGCTGGCTCCGGGATTCGTCAGATTGAAGAATGAGTTCCTTATTATTGGTTAACCGGGAATTTAATTTGGCGAGAACCCTTTGTCTCTCCTCATCAGAAAAGGCCTGAGAAGATTCTACATTGAAATGCAGCTCCACCTTTGAAGACACCTTATTCACATTCTGCCCGCCCGCACCCGAGCTCCTAACAGCCTTATAATCAATTTCCCGTTTGAGCTGTTTTTCGTCCACACCTATCTTACCTGATGAGTTGGTTTGAGCAGGTCGGCTACTGTTTTTACCGGATTAAAGGTTTCCACAGGCACCTCAACGAAGATCGTGGTCCAGTCTGCCATTGCCCCATTCCACAGCCCGGGTAGCTCCAGGGCTTTAAGCTCCTTGCCATCCTTAGTCTTATTGGCAATAAAACTGGTACTTTGATCGACATACTGGTGAAGATCAAAAGGTTTCCCTTTATGGTTTTTAAGCCCGCATACAATATCCACAGGGTTAAAGTGCGTAGCTTCACTGGCGATCTTGCTCTGTTGATAGTTATCATGATCGATCTGGGAACTTTCCACGATCTGCAATGAGATCTCCCCGGTTTGATGTGTCACCCAGAAAGGACCTCCCCCGGGTTCCCCTTCATTTTTCACCATTCCACAAACGCGTATGGGCCTGTTGAATTTTCTCTTTAGAGCTGAAAGTATTTCCGGCCTCTCCAGGTCCTCAAAATCAATACTTAATCCTGAATTTAATTCCTTTTGCAGAAAAGTGATCATTTGATCAAGTTCCTCATCGGGCACGTCTCCCTCCTCCAGTTTTCTGAGATAGTTAAACGTCTTTTCCTGTAGTTCCAGTAACTTTCCGGCCAGCATT
>JBEPWW010000226.1:0-4755 GCA_041642215.1 Salinimicrobium sp.
CAATTCTGGCAATATGGACAGCCTTCGGGAAAAGACACTTCGTCTGCTCCTGGAAAAAAAAGTGGGAGCTATTTTATGTAGTGATTTTGACAGTACTATGATGGTTTCTCGATTGGCTCACGAGAACGGAATACGCATTCCCGAAGATCTAAAAATGATAGGTTTCATCAATGGAAGGCTGGCTCAATACCTTTCTCCCTCGATTAGCTATTTTGAACAATTCCCGGAAAAAATAGGAGAGGCCGCGGTGGATATCCTTTATGATCGTATCAGCGGAAAAACCACTGGGGAAAAGGTGAGAAAAATTATTAAAACGAGTCTCGTGCATCTGGAATCAACAGGCTTTGCCCCTAAATAGTCTATCTTTAAGAAGATATTAGGAAAATGCTTACAGGGAAATTTTATCTTTGAGTTCAGAACTAATAATCAACCAAAATTTAAATTAATGAACAGCAAACAATTTGAATTGCTTGGTTCTTCAAAAGTTTTAGTGACTGGAGGAGCAGGTTTCATAGGATCCAACTTGTGTGAAACCCTCCTCGATCTCAATGCCAAGGTGGTATGCCTGGATAATTTTGCTACTGGAAAAAGAGAAAATCTTTCCTTATTTAAAAACCATCCCGGGTTTACCTTAATAGAAGGTGACATCAGGAACCTGGAAGATTGTAAAAAAGCAACTGAGGGAGTGGATTTTGTCCTTCATGAAGCTGCATTAGGATCAGTTCCACGGTCTATTAATGATCCGGTAACAAGTAATGAGGTAAATATTTCAGGTTTTCTGAACATGCTGGTCGCCGCGCGAGATGCCGGGGTGAAACGCTTCGTGTATGCAGCAAGTTCATCGACCTATGGAGATTCTGAGAGTTTGCCAAAGGTAGAGGAGAACATTGGGAAACCGCTATCACCTTATGCTATTACAAAATACGTAAATGAACTTTACGCAGATATTTTTCATACTACTTATGGTATGGATACCATTGGTTTACGTTATTTTAATGTCTTCGGAAGAAAACAGGACCCCAATGGAGCCTATGCGGCAGTGATACCGAAATTTGTAATGCAATTTATGAAGCATGAAAGCCCGGTTATTAATGGGGATGGGACCTACTCCAGGGATTTCACTTATATTGATAATGTGATCCAGATGAATCTTCTCACCCTAACCACACCCAATAAAGAGGCGCTAAATGAAGTATATAATACTGCAGTGGGAGACAGAACAAACCTGGTGGAATTGACTCAGATCTTAAAGAAATATCTTTCCGAATTTGACCCGGAAATTCGTAACGTGGAAGTAAAACATGGTCCTAACCGTCCTGGGGATATACCTCACTCCCTAGCATCTGTAGAGAAAGCTAAAAAATTAATGGGATACGAGCCTCAGTACAAGATAGAAGCCGGTTTAAAAGAAGCGGTCAGCTGGTATTGGGAAAATCTATAATAAAAAACAACTAAAAATGACAGATAAGAAAATTGCCGTAATCGGTCTTGGCTATGTAGGACTTCCATTAGCCAGACTTTTTGCAACAAAATATCCGGTTGTAGGATTGGATATTAATACAAAAAGAATTGAGGAATTGCGACAGGGAAAAGATACCACTTTAGAAGTGGAAAATGAGGTTCTGCAGTCTGTTCTGCTATCTTCTTCTCCAATGAATGGTGAAGAAGGAAAAAAAGGTCTCTACTGCACTGATAGTTTAGAGGACATAAAAAATTGTAATTACTTCATAATTACGGTGCCAACACCGGTAGATAAGAATAATCGGCCAGATCTCACTCCCCTGTATAAATCCAGTGAAAGCGTGGGCAAAGTTCTTAAAAAAGGGGATGTTGTTATTTATGAATCTACTGTTTTTCCCGGTGCTACTGAGGAAGAGTGTGTTCCTGTTCTGGAAAGAACCAGTGGATTAAAATTTAATGAAGATTTCTATGTGGGGTATTCCCCTGAAAGAATTAATCCTGGGGACAAAGAGCATACTGTCGATAAGATTCTAAAAGTGACAGCTGGTTCAACTCCTGAAATTGGAAAGGAAATAAATGATTTATATGCCTCAGTAATTACTGCAGGTACTCATTTGGCCCCTACGATTAAAGTGGCTGAAGCGGCAAAAGTGATTGAAAACTCGCAGAGGGATATTAATATTGCCTTTGTGAATGAGCTCGCTAAAATCTTCAACATGATGGATATCGACACCCAGGATGTCCTGGAAGCAGCGGGAACAAAATGGAATTTCCTGCCGTTCAAACCGGGACTGGTAGGAGGGCATTGTATAGGAGTGGACCCTTACTACCTGGCTCAGAAGGCCCAGGAAATTGGGTATCATCCTGAGATCATTCTTGCTGGGAGACGTATGAACGACAGTATGGGACACTATGTGAGCAGTGAAGTTGTAAAACTCATGCTTAAAAATGATATAAAAGTGAAAGGATCAAAGGTTCTTGTGCTGGGTATTACTTTTAAGGAAAACTGTCCCGATGTTAGAAACACCAAAGTGGTTGATGTGGTCAAACATCTGAAGGAATATGGAACGAACGTAACTATTTATGATCCGCTGGCAAACCCGGATGAAGTAGAGCATGAATATGGCTTGAAGACGGTTAATGAATTACCTTCAGAAAAATTTGATTCTGTGGTGCTCGCTGTTGCCCACAAAGAGTTCCTTGAAATGGATTTTGATAAATTAAAAAATGGAAGAACAGTAATCTATGATGTGAAAGGGGTACTTGGAGAGAAATGTGATAAAAAACTTTAAGACCAACACCAACGTAAAAAAAATAGAATGAAAATTAAAAATATTTGCTGTATTGGCGCCGGGTATGTTGGAGGACCTACAATGGCTGTAATCGCCCAAAAGTGCCCAAAGGTAATTGTAACCGTGGTGGATATCAATGAAAAAAGGATCGCGCAGTGGAATGATCCAGATGTGGAGAAGATCCCTATTTATGAACCCGGACTTTCAGATATAGTAAAAGAAACCAGGGGACGAAACCTCTTTTTTTCCACAGATGTCGATGACGCTATAGATAAAGCCGATATGATCTTCATATCTGTGAATACTCCTACAAAAACCTACGGAATAGGGAAAGGGATGGCAGCCGATTTAAAGTGGATAGAATTGTGTGCCAGGCAAATAGCCGCTGTAGCCAAAGACGATAAAATAGTCATAGAAAAATCTACTTTACCCGTACGTACGGCAGCAGCTCTTAAAGATATTCTGGACAATACCGGTAACGGAGTGAAGTATCAGATCCTTTCTAACCCCGAATTCCTGGCTGAAGGTACGGCGATAGAGGATCTTCGAAATCCCGATCGGGTTTTAATAGGAGGGGATATTGAAACAGAGGAAGGAAAAGAAGCGATGGATGCTTTGGTGAATATTTATGCCTCCTGGGTTCCGAGGGAAAACATCCTTACCACAAACGTATGGTCTTCTGAATTATCCAAACTTACTGCAAATGCCTTCCTGGCTCAACGGGTTTCTTCTATAAATGCTATTTCAGAGCTCTGTGAAAAAACCGGGGCCGATGTGCAGGAAGTGGCTAAGGCTGTGGGAATGGATAGCAGGATTGGACCTAAATTCTTGAAAGCATCTGTTGGATTTGGAGGCTCATGTTTTCAAAAGGACATCCTGAACCTGGTTTATATTGCCAGGTCTTTTAATCTACAGGAAGTGGCTGATTACTGGGAACAGGTGATTATCATGAATGATCATCAAAAGAGACGTTTTGCAGCCAATATGGTAAAGAAAATGTACAATACCGTCTCTGGTAAGAAGATCGCGATGTTGGGTTGGGCATTTAAAAAGGATACTAATGATACCCGGGAATCGGCCGCCATATATGTAGCAGATTATTTATTGAATGAACAGGCCGAGATCGTGGTGTACGATCCTAAAGTTACCGAAGAACAAATATATTCTGATCTTGATTATCTGGGCAGTAGAAGTGAGGCAGAGAACAGGAGGCAGGTAAAGATAGTGAATGATCCTATGGAGGCTTGTGAGGACGCGCATGCTGTTGCAGTCATGACAGAATGGGATGAATTCAGGCAGATTGACTGGGAAAAGGTTTATGAAAACATGCTGAAGCCGGCATTCCTGTTTGACGGAAGAAGATTGCTGGAACCACAGACAAAGAAAGAGATCGGCTTCGATTTTTACGCTATAGGAAATTAATTTACTCCTGGGGGACCTGTACCCTATAGGTAAATAAAGCAATTATAACTCCTTTAAAAAAGAATGGCTAAAATAGGAAAGTAACTATCAATCGTATTTTGAACACCAACAGATCTGTGAAAGAATCATATCATTCCGGGAAAAAGAAGGCGGTTTTCATTATGCCGCGATCCAGCAGTTCATGGGAAGGTGCGGAGGCGCTTTGGATAACTGTTGCGGGTTGGGCAGCAGCCACTAAAAAAATCCTGGGGAATGCGGTGGTGGTAACTTCAGATCGCATTGCGCAGCCAAATGAAGTGTGGAATTACCCGTTATTCCCTAAAGGAAAGAAAACGGAAAGGAGAAGATATGAATTTATTCCTCCATTCTGCAGGACTATAGTGAGTGATCTTTTAACCTGGAGGAGCCTTAAGAATTGGAAAATACTGAATTCGATTCATAATGAGAGCGGTGAAATTTCCTTTGTCTGGGAGAAGCACGATCTGTTCTCCGGACCGGGCAGAAGACTGGCCAACCGTTTAAAGGTTCCCCTGATAAGCTATGTGCATGCCCCTGTGGTATGGGAGGCTTCCAAATGGGG
>JBEPWW010000227.1:0-4733 GCA_041642215.1 Salinimicrobium sp.
CTGGGTGTAGGCACCTCATCAATGTCTGACGCAGTTAGTTTGGAGACATTATCAGTAAGTGTACGTTTACTTTGAGTACCATACCCCACAACAACAACCTCATCCAGTTCAGCCGCATCTTCCCCCAGAGAAATATTGATCACTGCATCGGCGCCCACAGCAACTCTTTCTGTAGCAAAACCGATATAACTGAAGACCAGTATCTCTCCGGTATCCGCTTTAATGCTGTAGTTACCGTCAAAATCTGTCTGCACTCCCCTGTTCGTATTCTCCACCACTACATTCACTCCGGGCAATGGCATACCCTGGTTATCAGTAACGACACCCGTTACCGTCTGTTCCTGCGCAAAAGACCATTGCACCACCAACGCTAATAGCAGCGTTAGAATACCACGTAAACTTTTTTTCATTTTAGAAATTAATTTTTATAGTTAATCAGGTGCGAAAGTGAAGATAAACAGGCAATAAAACAAAGGAGCAGGAGAACTACAATTTGATGTTTTTTTACAAAAAACTAGACACAAACCAACTTCAAATACATACCCGTTAAAAAATTAATAAAAAAAACAATAATACTTTAACATTAGTGTTATAAATCACATCAAGCAAAAATGTGCAAAAAATAATACAATTTATACCCGGGTTTACCGGCAGCCAATCCTGCCGGGACAATGCTTCGAATCAGTCAGATAGCAAAGCTTTACCAAAATCGAAAAATGATCTGTAAGTTTGTAACCGGAATAGTTTTACCAGGAAATCAGCCTTAACTTAGCCTGTACAAAAAGATGCTAAAGAAACAACACTCCAGGTTCCAATTCGAATGCGGCACAGATGAAGCCGGGAGAGGCTGCCTGGCAGGACCCGTTACCGCGGCTGCGGTAATTCTCCCCAAGACCTTCAGGAACAAACTCATCAATGATTCTAAAAAGCTCAATTCCCTCAACCGCTTTGAGCTCAAAAAGATCATTGAGAAAAAAGCAGTTTGTTTTGAGGTACACCATATCTATATGGAGGAGATCGACCAGATCAACATCCTTAACGCCTCCATCCTGGCCATGCACAAATGCATAGAAAATCTGGACACCATACCCGAGTTCATTGCTGTTGACGGGAACCGATTTAAAAATTTCAGGGAGATCCCGCACGAATGCATTATAAAAGGGGACGGGAAATACCTCAACATTGCAGCTGCCTCCATTCTTGCCAAAACCTATCGGGATGAATTCATGAGCAGGATCCATGAAGAGTACCCCATGTACAACTGGAAACAAAATAAGGGCTACCCCACTGTCGAGCATCGGGAAGCCATTAAAAAATACGGCCCTACAAAATACCACCGAATGAGCTTTAAACTACTGCCGGAGCAGTTGGAACTTAGCTTCTAAATACTACCTTTGCTGTAAAAAGCCTCCCTTATGAAAAAAATCCTGGTGATCCTCATCTCCCTGATCGTACTGGGATGCGCTGAAGAAAATACGGGCGCAGGAGAATTGACGAATTTCATACCCGAATCTGCCGGTTTTATCCTGAAGACTGAAGATCCGGACCTCTTTTTCAGCAATCTCAAAAACAATGAATTCCTAAGGAAGAACCAATCCCACCCATTTCAGAAAGACCTAAAGGAACAGCTATCCTTTCTTAGGCATTTACCTCACCGCCTTCCTTCTTATTTGTGTTTTGCACAAACAGATAACGACACGATCTCCTATCTGTTCATTAGCAGCGACATTCCGGAAGAGATCAGTCTTGATTCGGTAAAAAACAAAAAAGTAGAAACCATTACTTCTGCTGCGGGCAGCATCAGGAAATACACTCTTGAAGAAAAGATCACTTACAGCAGTATCAAAGACAGCATTCTGCTGGTGAGCGATTCCCGGGAGCTCCTGGAAAGCAGCCTGAACGGCCGCCGATCCCCCATCGCCCCCGATTTTGCAAAAGCCCTTAAAGCCGCTTCTCCCAATCAACCGGCAATATTCATAAACCACGAAACCTTCGGGGATATTTTTGACAGGTTATTTCCCGGGGCCCGGTTTATTCCGGTCAGGAAATTCAGCAACTGGACCGTCTTTGATACCGAAATAACAAACACCGGTATTAAACTCAACGGGATCACAACGGCACAGGACAGTCTTAAATACATCAATCTCTTCCAGGGGGTGACCCCGGCGCGCAACACTATTGCAGAGGTCACCCCGGCCTCTGCCACCGGGTTGTATTCTATCGCCTTCAGGGATTTCTCTGTGCTGCAGAACAATCTCCGGAAGCAAGAGCCAAAACAGGAAACTTCAGCAGAAAATGAGCTGCTGCAAACGGCCACAGAAACAGCGATCATCTGGATGGAACCGGCGCCTGTATTTGTCGTTAGTTCTGAAGAAGTGGAAAACGCCAGGATTTCTTTTACACATGACAGTGAAATAACCGACGAATTCAGGGAATTCCCCATCTACAGCTATACTGACACCGGAAATTTCGGCAACCTCCTCGAGCCACTAATGGATCCCGACAGCCTGAAATATTACCTCATCCTGGACCGGTACTTCCTCTTCTCTGAAGATCCTGAAGCCCTTCGGGCCATAGTCACCCAAAAACATAATGAGCGTACCCTCAGCCACACCAACGCCTATCGAACAGCCTTTGAACACCTGAGCACCGAAGCTTCCATTCTCATGGTGGCGAACAATACCGGTTTTAGCGAAGAAATTGCCGCCCATGTTCCTGAGGAATTCGCAAAGGCCACAGGAGACCTTTCCTTTAAAGGTTTTCCCGTGACAGCCCTGCAGTTCATCTACCAGTCCAATTACGCCCATATCCATGCAATCCTGACCAAAGCAGAAGAAAGCCGCCCCCCAAATGAAGTTTCACAACTAAGCAGGCTGAACCTTAACGCGGCTTTAGCCACCCCTCCCGTGCTGTTTGACAACCATCGCAGCAAAGGAAAAGACCTGGCCGTGCAGGATATAGAAAATACCCTGTACCTCATCTCTCCGGAGGGAACCATATACTGGAAAAAAGACCTGGACTCCAGGATCCTGGGCAGGATCTCACAGGTGGATCTTTATAAAAACGGAAGGTACCAGCTGGCCTTTGCCACTCAAAACGCCCTGCACGTGATAGACAGGGACGGCAACCCGGTTAAGCCATTCCCGTTGAAATTTAAGGATGAGATCACCCAGCCGGCGGCCATATTTGATTATGACAATAAGCGGGACTATAGGTTTGTTATCGTGCAGAATGACCGCATCTATATGTATGACAACAGAGGACGCAGCGTAAGCGGTTTTAGCGTTAAAAAAGCCGGAAGCCGAATTTTACAGGCCCCAAAACACATTAGGATCGGTAACAAGGACTATATCCTGATCCCTGAATCTTCGGGTAAGCTCAACATCCTTAGCCGAACCGGTAAGATCAGGGTACCGGTTAAAGAAAAAATAGCTTTTTCTGAGAATAAATGGTTTGATCACCATGGTTCCTTTGTAAGCACCAACCAATCCGGTGAACTGGTAAAGATCAGCCAGAAAGGCGCGGTCACCCGGGAGAATATGAACCTGGCAGAGAACCATCGCATCGATGCCACTCCAAAGACCCTGGTAAGCCTTTCAGAAAACCGGCTGCGCATTAAAGACAGGACCCTGGATCTGGATTTCGGGCTCTATACTGCTCCCCGCATTTTTTACGTAAATAACAAGATCTATGTAAGTGTGACCGATACCCAGGCGCATCGCGTGTATGTTTTCGACAGCAACGGGAAATTACTTCCGGGATTTCCTGTTTATGGGAATTCGGCTATTGATCTGGACAACCTCAGCAGGAATAGCAGGCCGGGATTCACCGTTCAGGGGGAAGAGGACGGCGTTCTTTTGTATGAATTGTAACCAACTACTGTTGACCAACAGAAGGTGTAGAGCCACCGGTTTTTTTCCGGAGCAACTAAAGGAGAGCGGTTATTTCTTTAGCTCCGCATCAAAAAGAACTGAAAAATGCTTCTTTATCTTTTCCTTGACCTCCTCTGCCGGCACTTCTTTTACTCCCAGCTCCACATTAAGGGAAGTCACCGCTTTACCTTCGATCCCACAGGGAATGATGTTATCGAAATAACCCAGATCGGCGTTTACATTAAAGGCAAATCCATGCATGGTGACCCAGCGGCTGGCCCTTACGCCCATCGCACAGATCTTTCGCGCGAAGGGGGTGCCAATATCCAGCCACACCCCGGTCTCCCCGGGACTCCGCCCTGCACTGATGCCGTATTCTTCCAGGGTGAGAATGATCACCTCCTCTAAAAGCCTTAGATACTTGTGAATATCGGTAAAGAAATTTTCAAGGTCCAGAATGGGGTAGCCTACTATCTGTCCCGGCCCGTGATAGGTAATATCCCCACCCCGGTTGATCTTATAAAAAGAAGCGTTCTTTTGCTTTAACTGCTCCTCCCCGATCAACAAATTTTTGATGTCCCCGCTTTTGCCAAGCGTATATACATGCGGGTGCTCCACAAACAGGAAGTAGTTGGGCGTTTCTTCGGAAAGATTCTCTCTACGGTTCCTGATCTTGCGATCCAGGATCCCCTGGAAAAGTTCTTCCTGATAATCCCAGGTATCTTTATAATCCCTCAGCCCCAGCTCTTCCAGACGTACTATTTTGTTCAAATCGCTCCTGATTTAGTTGTTTCCCTCCCTGCCTTCCGCAGCATCAGCAAAACGCGGCGGGGAAGTTACCTGTTATTGTTAAGAATAATA
>JBEPWW010000228.1:0-4707 GCA_041642215.1 Salinimicrobium sp.
GACAGAAGCTGAAGAATCACCTGAACCCCAGTGGCCTGAAGATGAGCTGGGAAGGCGAACCCCCAGGGGTACGGTAGCGGGTTTTCTTTCGGCCGTTGCCAGTAAGGATTATGAAGAAGCCAGTGCGTATTTTAATCTTGAGCAGGTCAACATTGATGAAGAAGGTGCAGACCTGGCCCAGATCCTCGAAAATTTCCTGAACCAGAGAGGTCAGATCATCCCTTACTCCTGGATAAGTACCGATCCCGGCGGCCGAACAGATGATGACCTCCCGCCTAACCTGGACAGGGTAGGTGCCCTGACCATTGCAGGGGAGAATATTGATCTGTACGTTGAGGAAACCAAAGGTCCCGATGGAGGCCCTATCTGGTTGTTTTCTTCAGCAACCATTGAAAAGATCGATTCCCTTAGCCATATTGAGGAAAGTGAACTTTTGGCAGATCGTATTTTGCCCACCTTCCTGCAGGAAAACGAATGGGGCGGAGTTCCGGTAGGCCAGTGGCTCATCGCGGTATTCCTGGTTGTCCTGGCATACCTAATTGCCTGGAGCATTATTAGACTGGTGCGGTTGCTTATTCCGCTTATA
Organism: Salinimicrobium sp.; assembly: GCA_041642215.1. GTDB lineage: Bacteria > Bacteroidota > Bacteroidia > Flavobacteriales > Flavobacteriaceae > Salinimicrobium. Next base: position 587 of record JBEPWW010000228.1, read on the forward strand.
TGGCCAAAGGCCGGCACAGAACTTACCGCCGGCATAATAAAAGCCTTTGCACTACCGGTACGGCTTTACCTCGCATTATGGCTTTTTATAGCCCTAAGCCGGGAAATTGGTCTATCCATTATCCTCAGGCAGCAATTCAGCGGGCTTACGGTTATCATTGGATGGCTTGCCTTTCTTATTCTTTTATGGCAGCTGGCAGTTTACGTAGGCCGGTTCAGCAAGCATAAAATGACCCTTAGGGGAAATGTTTCAGGTGTTTCGATCGTACTTTTCCTGCAAAGAGCCGCCAAAATAGCCATCATTATTTTCGGGATCATTGTTGTCCTTGGGGTTTTTGGGGTGGATGTCACCACTGGCCTCGCTGCCCTTGGAATTGGAGGTCTGGCCCTGGCATTGGGTGCACAGAAAACCATTGAGAATTTTGTTGGAAGCGTAACGGTGATCACCGATCAACCCGTTCGGGTAGGTGATTTTTGTAAGGTAGGCGATATAGTGGGGACTGTTGAGAAGATCGGTATGCGTTCGACCCGGATTCGCACCCTGGACCGCACGCTGGTAACCATACCCAACGGAAAATTCTCTTCAGAGAATATCGAAAATTACGCGCATCGGGACAAATTCTGGTTCCATCCCCTTTTCGGGCTTCGTTATGAAACCACACCTGAGCAAATAAGATACCTGCTGGTAGAACTGCGAACGGTATTATTTGCACACCCTATGGTGAGTAACGATCCGGCAAGGGTGCGTTTTGTAGAATTAGGCTCAGATTCCATCAACCTGGAGGTATTTTCTTATATCATTGTATCGACTTTTGATGAGTTCCTGGAAGTCAAAGAAGACCTTCTTTTACAAATGATGGATGTAATTGGGGAAAGCGGTACCGGCTTTGCTTTTCCTTCTCAAACGATCTACTTTGGACGGGATTCCGGGTTATCAAAAGAGAAATCACGCCACGCCGAAGAAAAGGTCAGGGAGTGGAGACAAAAGGGAGAGTTGCAGTTACCGCAATTCGATCCTGATAAGGTGAAAGAGATCGAAAATAAAACCCCTTATCCGCCGGAAGGATCCAGCAAACGAAAAGATAGTGGCTCTGAAAAACTACCGGGATCGTAACATGGCCGGCCAGAATAATTGTTTAGCTGCTATCTTAAAGTATTAATAAATCATTGGAAAGCCTGCTGGTTTCTTTTAATTTTAAAAGCAAACCCGGGGACATACGATGAACAGCAAAATAGAAAAAATGGCCAGGACCGGCTATGTGGCCAAAGGAGTCGTTTATACTATTGTAGGGATACTTACCTTTTTAGCGGCCTTTAACATGGGGGGAGAAAAGGCAGGACAGACACAGGTCGTGGAGTTCCTGGATAAGCAAACCTTCGGGAATATTCTCTTAATTTTTCTTTCCCTTGGTCTTTTAAGCTATGCAGCCTGGAGATTCACCCAGGCCATATCAGATCCTGAAGGCATAGGAAACGATAAAAAAGCCATCGGGCAGCGAACCGCTTTTTTTATCAGTGGTGTCTCCTATCTCGGTCTGGCGGTAATAGGTATTATGCAGGTTATTAACACAGGAGGAGGCAGTGGGTCGGGTGATTCCCCCGGGGAAGAAGAAAAGACGGCTTTTCTTGCCAGTGAAACCGGGCTAATAGTTTTGGGAATTGCAGGAATTATAATTATGGCCAGGGGAATTTATCAGTTTTTAAGGATCTACAGAAACAATTTCGAGAAAAAATTCAAAACCGAAGCTTTTAGGGATGAGAAGAAGCGCAGGCTGATCGAAAATACAGCCTATATAGGACTTACATCCAGAGGCGTTCTCTTTTTAATAGTGGGATACTTTGCCCTGCAGGCGGCCCTGGATTCAGACCCTTCCCAGACCAAAAATACGGCTGAAGTGTTCTCCTTCATAGAACAAAGGGCTTATGGGGCATGGCTTCTCGGCATCGTAGCTGCCGGACTGGTTGGTTATGGCATCTACACCTTTATGATGGCAAAATACAGGCAGTTCGGAAAATAAGCCATTTGAACTTTGAACAAAAATACGGGTTTTCACCCATAGTAAAAGTCAGTGCAGTATGCTAAATTAGTAGTACCTAATTGTGAGATCTATTAAGTGATACGAATTTTACAAGTAGGATTTCTAATTTTTATTAGTAGAAATGGATAAGAGAGATTGGGGGGTCTCTCTTATTCGTTTATACTCTTCACATAAGGGAACGTCCTTATCTTTCCAGTATGAAATCAGCAGCCATTTGGGCATGCAGTTCAGTCGTAGCCATTAAAGGCAAGGGGGAATCTTTCTGATCGAGCAACATAGGAAGTTCGGTGCAGCCAAGAATGATCCCGTCGGCTCCACGATCCTTTAGTATTTCCATTTGCTTCACGAAGAATTCCCTGGCTTCAGGGCTGAATTTTCCCTGGGTGAGTTCATTTGATACAAAATAATGGGCCTTATCCAAAGCCTCCTGGTCTTCAGGAACAATAGTGTTCATAGAAAATTCCTTGCTGAGCCGATCCTGTATAAAATTTCCTGTCATAGTTGGGCGGTTACCAAGCAACCCCAGCGTTTTCAAATTCTGCCGTACGGCTGCTTTGCCAACGGCATCTGCTATATGCAGAATGGGAATCTCGATCTTTGGCTGCACATAATCCCATACCATGTGCGGCGTATTGGCGCAAATGACCAATGCCTCAGCTCCCGCAGCATGAAGCTTTCGTGAAACCTCCAGGTATTTTGCATTGATTTTTTCCCGGTCCTGCTCCCTCATGAGTTCGATATTCAGGCTATAGATTATCAAAGGTGGGTTGGCCTGTGATCCTATCTCTTTGCCTACTAATTCATTTATTAATTTGTAATACACAATGGTGGAGTGCCATGAGGTCCCTCCAATAAGCCCTATTGTTCTCATAGTCTTGAATTTATACCTAAAGTTAAGAAATAACCGGCTTTCACCGTGTTACCTTTGTTACCGGCCAAAAAAAAGGCGCCATTTCTGGTGCCCTTTCTTATAACCTGAGCTTCTGTTGACTAATTCTTTATGACGAGCTGAAGGCTATGGAGAGAGTTATCTTCTGTCCTCACTCTTAAGAAATAGACTCCGTCGGAAAGACCTGTTAAAGGTAGTTCATACAAGCCATCAGCAATGCCTGTTCTTTGAACATCAAAGCTTCTAACAAAATTGCCGCCTGAATCGTATAGTTGCATTTCCCCCGATGCCTTACCGGCCCCACTGAACTGCACATACACCATAGATGAAGCCGGGTTTGGATAAAGGCCAATTTCCGCTGCAGGGTCCACCGTCAAATCTTCGGCATCTACCATCTTATTAGAAGTCGTCGCAATCACAGTCTCTGAAGCATTTAGAATTTCAATACCATTGATAATAGGATTCTTTCGCGTGCCATGCACAAAAACAATGTCAATGGACCCATCTGTCACTTTTATCCTGCGACTTATAACTCCACCCGTTAAATGACCAAACCGGGCTGCGAGGTCAATATCATCAAACTCGGGGTGGACTATCCCTTCAATCTGCACATCGAAGGCCTGTTGTCCCGGTTTGGAACTTCCATTCCAACCATTTCCAAAATAAAGCCTGATATCGAAATCCCCTGATGTATTAACAGGGAAGGAATAGGTCATATTTGGCGCACCCGATCTTGTGTCTGAACGTTCCGAATCGAATATGCTTAATGGCGTTGTGCTTTGATCTACATCGGCCGTATATCCTGTCATTGTATAAGAAGCAACAGTGTTGGTTCCCGGTACGGTCAAATAAGGCGAATTATTGTTTGCTGTATCAGCTCCCCAGTCTTTTTCACCATCAATAGCAGCTACAGCAGATCCACCCGCGTTCACCCGATAAAGGACTAAGGATTCACTTAAGCTTATCACACTCACCCTAAAGGTATCCTCCACCATATTTCCCTTTGTATCTGTAGCCCTAACAATAATGTCTGAAACCGCAGGTTCTGAAGGAAAACTAATGGTAAGATCACTACCCAGGATATCTGCTCCTATTGAAGGATCTGTATTGCCTTCTACTGTGTATACCAGGTTTTCAGGGCCTTCATCGTCATCAAAATACAGGGTGAGATCCAGGATCTCATCGGCCGCGTTC
>JBEPWW010000229.1:0-4656 GCA_041642215.1 Salinimicrobium sp.
CAAATGACCCAATTGTTCCTTATCATTGTCGTTTGCATGACCTACATGGCAGCTGTACTGGCACAACTAAAAGCAAAATTTGTTTTTAATACCTTATTGATAAGTTTGCTGGTAAGCTCAATTCTACTACTTTTAAACGTCTGGATGCGTTATTAAAAAAACAGTATGAAAAAAGATATTCAAAACCGGGGTGATGTTTTCACCCTGGTTTCTGCTTTTTATGAGAAGGTGAGAAGAAATCCCGAAATTGGGGTTTTCTTCAATGAAACCATCGAGGACTGGCCTGCACACCTGGAGAAATTGACAGATTTTTGGGAGACCAACCTATTCATGGTGAGCAAGTTTAGAGGGAATCCCATGAAAGCCCATAAAGAAGTAGATAATCATTTTGAACATTCTATAGAGCAGAAGCATTTTGGGGTCTGGCTCAATATGTGGTTTGCCACCATTGACGAACTATTTGAAGGAGATCGGGCAAATATCGCCAAGAACAGGGCCCGCAACATGGCAGGCAACCTGTTCATGAACATGTACCAGAGCAGATCTGCAAAATAAGCGTTCTGCAAATCGATCTTACGAAAAAGAGGTTATCTAAACAAGCCAAGCTTTTTAGATAACCTCTTTTCCTTTAGCAATCTTGTTTAAACCGTCATCGAAAACAACTGCGTTTCGGGTTTGTTATGCTGCAGGTGCATATCAAATGCCATGCAGACATTCCGCACGAAAGGACGACCTTTTTCGTTGATCACCAAACTCTTCCCGTTCACTGAAAGAAGCCCGTCTAATTCCATTTCCCGGAGGTTTGTAAAAACTTCGGGCAATTCCTGGAAATACAGCTCCTGGTCCTGCCAGCCGGTTTCCAGGTTGCACATGAGATTGAGGATATGTTTTCTTATTATCTCGTCTTCTTCAGTCAAAATATGACCGCGGTAAAGAGGCAGTTCCCCCTTTTCCAGCAATTCGTAATAATCTTCTATCTTTTTCACGTTCTGGGCAAAACCACTCCAGCTGTCACTTATAGCCGAAACTCCCAGCCCTATCATCACCTTCGTTTTTGAAGCCGTATACCCCATAAAGTTTCGGTGCAGCTTCTTTGTTTCCATAGCCTTGTAAAGGGAATCCCCCGACAGGGCAAAATGGTCCATCCCGATCTCTGTGTAGCCTGCTTTGGCAAGTTCTGTTTTTCCAGTTTCATACATTTCCCGCTTCACTTCAGCCTCGGGAAGATCTTCGTCCCTGAACCCGCGTTGTCCGTTACCCTTGATCCATGGCACATGGGCATAACTGTAGAAGGCAATCCGATCGGGCATAAGTTCCCGGGTCTTTTCGATGGTGGTCTTCACGTGCTCCACGGTTTGAAAAGGAAGACCAAAGATAATATCATGGCCAACAGAGGTATAACCAATTTCCCGGGCTTTTTCTGTGGCATTTTTCACATTGACGAAAGGCTGGAACCGATTTATAGCCCGCTGGACCACAAAATTGTAATCCTGCACTCCATAGCTTACCCGCCGGAAACCTACATCATAGAGCGCCCGTAAATGGGCTTCGGTGGTGTTGTTAGGGTGTCCTTCAAAACTGAAGTCATAACCTTCTGCCCTGTCTGCCTTGACGAATAGGCCCTTGATAAGCCGGGTAAGATTTTCGGGGGAAAAGAAGGTAGGCGTACCTCCGCCTAGATGTATCTCTTTGATCTTCGGTTTTCCCTGAAGCAGCGAAACATACATATCCCACTCCTGCAGAACGGCATCTATATAAGGGCTTTCTACATCATGCCGCTTGGTGATCCTTTTATTGCACCCGCAAAAGGTGCAAAGGCTTTCACAAAAAGGTAGGTGGATATAAAGACTCATCCCCTCCTCTTCATTGCTTTGAATAAATGATCTTTGTAAGGTCTTCCTGTAGGATTCCACAGAGAAAAGTTCCTCATTCCAGTAAGGAACGGTGGGGTAACTCGTATAGCGTGGACCCGCTACATTATACTTTTGAATTAATGGGTTGCTCATTCCTGATAATTTAAAGGACAAAACTACCCGAATTATATTGCTTATAACATGATCCTGATCAGGTTGCTTTTTTTAATTCATCCTGTTGGCTCCTCAAAGTATTTCCTTAGATCCTGAGTAAATGTTCAAAGGCTCCCTTTCGCAGGCACAGCCACATATAGTTCCAGAAAGAACGTTCCTTATCACGTGTAACCTCCAGGTCTTCATGAACCAATTGCCGGTTAATACCGTCATTCTTAACAAAAAGATTGGCCAGAGCCGATAAAAAACCACTCCGCTCTTCCCCATCTTTCTTCAGTACATTCATTTTAAAATCCTCATAATGCAGGCGCATGTCCCCTTTTGCCCTGTCATCATCGCCCGAAAAGGTCATGGCTATGGTATTGATGGTCCCATCGGCAGTTATATTCATGGCTGGTTTAATAAAAGGGTCGAGCGTAGATCCCTGAATCCGGTCGAAATTAGCCCTGATCAGGAACCGCTCATACCGGTCATTGACAGAAAAAGACCAGTCTACCTCGAGCGGGGTTTTGTTCATAAAAAGGGAAGATGCCGTAACTTTAGTTTCGGGGAAATCTTCCCGATCCAGGTCCACATTTACGATATTCAAAATGCTTCCATTGACATTTTGAAAAGTTACAGTTGCGGGAGGTCCCGTTTCCTGCAGGCGTTCCTCATAAACCACTTCGCTGTCCTTTACCTCTACTCTACTTATGTCAAGTTTAACAGGCAACTCTCTTATTTGTTGACTGTACAGCGGTTTTATACGCTCCTCATCGGGCTGTAGCTTGTCCCGGTACACCGCAATATGGGCACCCGTAATAGAAAGCAGGGAATCCCGAAGAACCAGGGAATCTTTCAAAAAAGAAAAAGAGAGGTTGGTGGTCTCTACCCTTTGGATGCTTACATCATAACGATCCTTTTCATGTGGTATATGTTGCTGATGTTCCATTTTGCCATACCTGGGAACAACCTGAATAGTTTCTACGGAAAGCTTCCCGTCCAGTAAATCGGTACTGCCCGCTGTGAGGTAATGTAATGGTCCCAGGTTGACATGAAGCGAATCCCCCGCCAATCTATACGATTCATAAGTAAAAGGGATCCTTTCCTTCACCGTGGAATCATTTAATGCAATACCCTTCAGGTCAAATTCTTCAAATCTTAAATACAGCTGCTCCTCAAGACTATCCTTCAGCCGGAGCTTTCCTCCTCTTATTTCAAAAGATCCAATTTCAATGGGTTCTTCCAGGCCTTTATCTGAAGTATTTGTACCACCCCCACGGCTCGAAATTTCGATTTCAGGGAAAAGTAGGATTACCTTATCTATGTGAATCCTGTCCCTAAACAGGTAATTATAGTAACTGAACCCTCTAACCGAAATCTCTGCGGCAGCAATAGACTGTTTCCCAATCCTTATTTCCGGTTCCAGGAGCTGAAGGTTCCCTGCCAAAAGATTCACATTAATCTCCTTGTACTCTAGCCGCTCCCCCACTGTTTCATCAATACTACCCTTTATTTGATGCTCTGCAATGGCTGAAAACAAAAAATACAGGACCGCCAGGCCGACGATCACCGCCAGAATAACAACAGCACGTTTGGATAGTTTCTTCAAGTTTCTTTTTTGTTACATTTCATATCTTAAGATACAATATTTCAGGAATCTGCATTAACACCGGAGGGTGCTATACCCTATTTGTTTGTTAATCCGGGTTTAGAAAATATGAACCGAGAACCTTCCTACATTATTAAAATCTTCCCAAACCCTGTGCGGCTGTGTTAATTCTATGCTAATCAACACTTCCTTAAAACATTTTTAACAAGTCATGGCTTAATTTAGGCCATGAATATCAACTAAAACATAGACCAATGACAACACTTCAACCCTCTGAAATACTCAATGAATTTAAAAATCTAGTATCTCGTAGTTGTACCAACTGCACCGGAACAAATTCGATTTACACCTCTCTGCATAAAGGCATACTTAAAATGTATTTCGAAGCCAGAAATGTTGAAATCGACTATGAAAAAAAAGTTATTAAAACAGAGATCCCGGTTACACAAAATGAATTTACGACTGTGTCTTTCGAGTGCCAGGATCTGGCGAGATTTTTAACATCCTGTATCAAACAGGACAAACGCAGCCTGACCTTTTACCAGAGCGCGCTGTCTTACTACAGGTTTGAAAATGTCGCTTAGCCAATAAATGTCATAAGAGTTTAGAAAAAGGCCCGTTTCCACGGGCTCTTTTTGTTATACCCGCTTTGCTGCGCTACGTGCTGGTCTAAACGACCAGGTTAGTCTTACCAGTTTTTTTTAAAGTCGGTGAATTAGCAGGGCTCCTCTTCTTGAAACAGACTTCCCGCCGTATTCCCCAGGAAAAATACGAACTGTTTTCAATTCAGTTTGTTTTCATTTTTATTGGCTTACCTGGGCCTCTCTCCTACGTCGGCTTCTCTGGACAGGCTTCTCGCCTCATACCTTTGTAAAAAAGAAAACCCCAAACTTTCGTTCGGGGTTTTTCATTTCAGTTGGACAGCCAGGGCTCCTCTCGACTACGCTCGAGAGAGGCTTCTCGCCTTAACTTTATTTCATAAAAAAACCCATCTTACGATGGGTTTTAATCTTGTTGGCCTACTAGGGCTCGAACCTA
>JBEPWW010000230.1:0-4623 GCA_041642215.1 Salinimicrobium sp.
CAGTATGGCTAAAACAAAAACCATCTTTTATTGCCAGAATTGCGGCACACAGCATTCGAAATGGCAGGGCCAGTGCACATCCTGCAGGGAATGGAATACGCTGGTAGAAGAAGTCCTGCAAAAAGCCGATCCAAAGGACTGGAAATCCTCTGCTTCAAAAAAGCTGAAAAAGAACTCCCGTCCGCTTAAGCTTTCAGACATTGAAGTATCGGGAGAAGAAAGAATAAACACGAACAACAATGAACTTAACCGGGTCCTGGGCGGCGGTCTGGTTCCCGGATCCCTCACCCTTTTGGGCGGGGAACCCGGAATTGGGAAAAGTACATTACTCCTGCAGATCTCGCTCAACCTTAACCTTAAAACGCTTTATGTCTCGGGTGAAGAAAGCCAGCGGCAGATCAAGATGAGGGCAGAAAGGATCAATCCCGACTCCGATTCGTGTTACATCCTGACAGAAACAAAGACCCAGCAAATTTTTCAACAAATTGAAGAACTTGATCCGCAGATCGTCATCATAGATTCTATTCAAACCCTTCACAGCGATTACATCGAGAGCAGTCCCGGCAGCATCTCCCAGATACGCGAATGCACATCTGAGCTTATTAAATTCGCCAAGGAAACCAATGTTCCCGTCATCCTGATTGGTCACATCACCAAGGAAGGTAGCATTGCAGGCCCGAAGGTTCTGGAGCATATGGTGGATACGGTGTTGCAATTCGAGGGAGACCGCAATTATGTTTACAGGATTCTAAGAGCGAATAAGAACAGGTTTGGATCCACGAGCGAACTCGGGATCTATGAAATGTACGGCAGTGGTCTTCGGGAGGTATCAAACCCTTCAGAGATCCTTATTTCCCGAAATGAAGAAGAACTAAGCGGCACGGCTATAGCAGCCACCCTGGAAGGAATGCGCCCGCTCATGATAGAGATCCAGGCCCTGGTAAGTACTGCGGTATATGGCACTCCTCAACGATCCACTACAGGCTATAATGCTAAAAGACTCAATATGCTCCTGGCGGTGCTCGAAAAAAGGGCAGGTTTTAAACTGGGAGCTAAAGATGTATTTTTGAATATTACAGGAGGCATCTCTGTAGACGATCCCGCTTTGGACCTGGCCGTGGTGGCTGCCATCCTCTCTTCCAATGAAGATATAGCCGTTCAAAAAGACATCTGTTTTGCCGCCGAGATTGGGCTGGCAGGCGAGGTGAGACCGGTGACACGCGTGGAACAACGTATTCTGGAAGCTGAGAAGCTTGGCTTTAGCACAATTATAGTCTCCAAACAAAACAAGATTCCCGATACTAAATTTTCTATTGGCATACAAAAGGTGGCGAAGATCGAAGATGTCGTCGACTTCTTATTTGCATAATCCAGCTACTCAATTGGCACGTTTTCTGCATATTAGGAGACGTGAAAAACAAAAATATTACCTTCCGCCCATACATCTGGATACTGCTGATCATCCTGGCAGTTACATCCTGTTCAAGAATTAATAAAGCTGCAGATTTCATCACGAAGCCTGCGCCAAAGGATGTCTACAAAAGACAATTCAAGGAAGCTCTTCAGCTCTATTCCCTGTGGGAAGACCAGGGACAAAAGGCTCTAACCGACAGTGTGCGTATTAGTGCACCCTATGCGGAATCGGGCAAATTTTCACCCCAAAGCTTTCCTGTCTACTCCTATGACATTGCCTTGAACCCCGGGGAAGAAATAGTGCTGGACATAATGACCGACTCGATAAAGACCCTGGTGTTCATTGATCTCTACCGCCAGAATAAAGACTCTGTAGTTAGTTTTGAACACATGGGAAGTTCAGAATTTGAGTCCCGCTCTTTCAGGAAAGAGATCGATCAATCCGGGATCTATAAGATCATAATGCAACCCGAAATAGAGGCAAACACTCCTTTTAGACTAAAAGTCCACAAGGAATCGGTCTACCGTTTCCCGGTGGCTTCCAAAGGTAATTCGGCCATACAGAGTTTCTGGGGCGCAGCCCGGGACGGCGGAAGAAGGAGCCATGAGGGGATCGATATATTCGCGGCCCGGGGAACCCCTGTAGTTGCCGCGACCAAGGGGCGCGTAACTTCAACCGGGAATAAAGGGCTTGGAGGGAAGCAAGTGTGGCTCAGAGATTCCAAAAGAGGAAATTCCCTTTACTATGCCCATCTGGACAGTATAATTGCCACCCCCGGAATGGCGGTAGCCGCAGGGGATACTTTGGGATTTGTGGGGAATACAGGAAATGCGCGCACAGCCGCGCCTCACCTCCACTTCGGGATCTACAAGGGTTTCCGTGGGGCCATAAACCCCCTGCCCTTTGTTTATAGAAACGATGCGGCTGTAGTGCCCGATATTGATCCTAACATTTTTTCAGATCAGGTGGTACTAAGCAAGGTAAGGGCAAATTTGCGAAGCGGCCCCACCACTAAATCCAATATTCTAAAACAAATACAGCCGAAGGACACCCTCCGGCTGCTTGGAAAATCTTCAGACTGGTACCACATCAGGTTCAACGAAAAGAATTCATTTATTCATGAAAGCCTCGTTTCCCCGGTAGGTATCTAGAAGTTCTAATCCGGCTACTCCTCTTCTATTTCCCCGAGGAGTTTGCTGATCTCATCCAGTTTTGGAGTGAGAATGACTTCGATCCTGCGGTTTTTAGCCCTGCCTTCTGCAGTTTCATTAGTAGCGATCGGGGCAAATTCCCCACGACCCGCTGCAGTAAGGTTTTGAGGTTCTATGCGCGGATTTTGCTTCAGGATCTGAACGATACTGGTAGCTCTTTTTGTGGAGAGGTCCCAGTTGTCCTGTAGTTGTCCACTTCCATTATAGGGAACGTTATCTGTATGCCCTTCTATAAGCACAGCAATATCAGGATTTTCAGCCAAAACAGATCCCAGTTGCTGCACTGCCTGCTTTCCTTCAGCCCCCACAGCCCAGCTTCCTGAGCCAAAGAGCAGCTTGTTTTCCATGGAAACATATACCTTCCCATCGCGCTGCTCAACAGTGAGGCCTTTCCCTTCAAAATTGGTCAATGCTCTGGAAAGCGAGTTTTTAAGCGCATTCATTTTAGCATCTTTGGCCGCTATCATCCCCTCCAGTTCATTGATCCTGTTGGAACGGGCAGCAAGATCCTTCTGCAGTTTTTCAAGGCGGGCCCTTTCTGCAGCCAGGGATCTCTCCTTTGCATCAAGTTCAGTAAGCAGTTCCCGGTTCCTTTTGGAATTTTCAGCAAGAGCTGAAGAACTGTTGGCTTCCAGCGCATCATAGGATTCCATTAGTTTCTTGTAAGCTGTACTGGTAGTATTAAATTCCTTCTGCAACCTATCCCGCTCTGCAGTTACCGCCTCCAGCCGGGTACGCAGTTCTTCCAGCTCCTGCTCGTAGTCCTGATTCTTTTGAGTGGCATCCCGCAGATTGGCCGAAAGTTCACGGTTTTCCTGTTGCAGGTCATTGTGCTTTCCTTCCAGGTCTTTATATACCTTTGAAGAAACACAGGAGGTGAGAAGCATACTGCTGCTCACAAAAGCAAAAATTAGTCTTTTGGTCATGTTTTAAAATGTATTTACAGGTTGATTTGGGAAAACAATTAATGCAGTTCCAGCAGCACCGGGCAGTGGTCACTGTGTTTGGCTTCCGGTAATATAACGGCACGTTTTAATTTTTCTTGTAAGGGTTCGGCTACCATATTATAGTCGATCCTCCAGCCTTTGTTATTACCCCTGGCTCCCGCCCGGTAACTCCACCATGAATATTGATCTCCTTCTGCATTGAAGTGGCGAAAGGAATCAATGAATCCGCTGTTGATAAAGTTATCGATCCATTCCCGTTCTACAGGTAAGAATCCCGAAGTATTCTTAAGCCTCACAGGATCATGAATATCGATCTCCCTATGACAGATGTTATAATCCCCGCAAATAATAAGGTGGGGAATTTCCATTTTCAGCTTATTGATGTAGTCCTGGAAATCGGCCATGTATTGCAATTTGTGATCCAGGCGCGCAATGTTGGTACCGGAAGGCAGGTACAGACTCATCACTGAAAAATCATCAAAGTCCACTCTTATATTCCTCCCTTCAAAATCCATGTAATCGATACCGGTTCCAAAAGCTACGTTTTTTGGTTCTACCTTGCTTAGAATAGCTACGCCGCTATACCCCTTCTTCACCGCCGGAAACCAGGAATTATATTTGAACCCTATGTCTTCAAAAACACTCGCATCAAATTGATCGGGAGTGGCCTTTATCTCCTGCAGGCAAACCACATCGGGATTTACCTGTTCCAGCCATTCTGCAAAACCTTTTCTTATCGCTGCTCTTATACCGTTTACGTTGTAAGAAATTATCTTCATTCGTTCTTTTTATATTCTACATCGGGAGAAAGGAAATATCTCCCGCTAAAGCCCAAAAATAACATTTATACGCGTTCCTTAAGGTATTTCCTGCGGCATTTTTGTAGCAATAGAAAAAGTAAAAACAGCAGTACTTTAAAGAATACGGGGGACCTGCAGGTCCCCCGTATTCTCGATAAATTTACTCAGGTTTGCTAGAAGCATTTTGATCCTGCAGCGTTTAGGACCGGCATAGAAGTTTACTGTACAAGAATCCTCTTCACCTTTCCAAC
>JBEPWW010000231.1:0-4590 GCA_041642215.1 Salinimicrobium sp.
GACATTATGCGATTCCACATCGTCATAATTTCGACAGTTCATTTTGTAGTAAAAGCTTAGTTCCTCATCCAGCTGGAGAAGACTGCTCAGGTACTCGGCGTCTTTGGTACTTATCGCCGCGGCGGGTATACGCTTCTCATTGGGCAGATCGCCATAACTCATGGAACCGGTGTGCGGATATTCATCGATCTTATGGCTCAGGGAGCGCACGATCACACCCGCGGCACCGTATTTTGCCGCTTCGGCAGCGCCGGAGTACCGCTGATCCACACAGCCTCCATAGGCGGAGAATGTATGAATGAGCTCGGGCCTCATTGGCCGGTTATAAAATACGATCCTGCCTTCGAGTTGTTCCCGGCCATAATGCTCCAGGTCTTCGATCCCCTGTACCTCGATCACTTTGCCCCGCAGCCCGGTTTCGGGGGTGGCAACAGAGCCTCCCAGGGCCGTAATATTAACCGTGGTAGTGCCTTGGGGAGTTTGCACATAGGCATATTCAGATCCTCCGCGGGTCCATTTAGGAACCATTACCGGCTGTAGCCATACTGAATCCAGTTCAAGTTTTTCCATTTCGGCTTTGGTGTACTGCACTGCCTTTTCGGCATTGAGCGAACCGGAAAGCCGACCTCCAATGCGGTTCGAAAGGTGATCCAGCCAATCGTAACTCTGCCCGTGCAACAGGGCCATATCGTAGAACTTGCGCAGGTTCATGGAATCCTGTTCACGATCAGTCATCTGTGCCGTTCCCTGTAACACAAAACAGCCTATAAAAAGCAAGGTGATGATGTTTTTCATAATAAATAAATTAGTTCCTGTCCCTGGTTTTGGAATAGCTATCAAAGGTAAAAAACGATTTTGAACGGGCTGTTAATTTTTATATTTTTAAGAAGGCTAAGACAGGTAAGCGTAGGGAAAAAGCCAGTTTTTTAGAATAAAAGCCCGGCTTTAAAACACTATTTTTTATCTTTCGCCAAAATTCAAGACTTGAACAAGCTGGAAATTATAGGCCACGTATCCACTTTACTACAGGAGATCCCTACTTCTATGGAGATCGTAAAGGATGACCACAAAAGGGAAAAACGCTTTAGGTACCTGGCAAAATATATGGTGGAGAAAGCCATTGAGAAAGACGCCCTCATCATTTCTGAAAACGGCAGGGGTATTGCGATCCTTTTCCGAACAAACAGTCGGGACAAAAACTTCTGGAAAGACCTGGTGCAGGATATTAAGCTGGCCATTAATGTCACCGGAATCAAAAAAGGCCTAAAGGCCATTAAGAGCCAGGGCTATGTAAAAAGCCAGCGTCCCAGTGAAGGGGATTACCTCTACTGCTGGTTTTGGGGAATTCTTCCCGATTCCCGGGGAAGTGATGACAGTAAAACGGCCTATGAGATGAAGAATAAATTCTATGCCATTTCCAAAGACCTGCAGCTGCCTATATATGCTGAGACCCGTATCAAACGCATCAGCCTTGCCTACCGGCGCTACGGCTTCAAACTTTTCAACGAATGGGACCACCCCAGCGGGGACAGGATGTACTTCTTAAAATACACCCCTCCCCCAAAAGAAGAATAGCCTAAACCTTTTTCCGATATTATTTGCTGGCGAAGAGCCGCACATCTTCTTCAGTCACTTCCTGCCCTCCCAGGATGATAAGTCGCTCCACAACATTGCGAAGTTCCC
Organism: Salinimicrobium sp.; assembly: GCA_041642215.1. Lineage (GTDB taxonomy): Bacteria > Bacteroidota > Bacteroidia > Flavobacteriales > Flavobacteriaceae > Salinimicrobium. The sequence goes on from JBEPWW010000231.1 coordinate 1,684, forward strand.
TGATGTTCCCGGTCCAGTTGTATTCCTGAAGGAGCTTTATGGCGTCTTCAGTAAAAACTTTGGGCGTACCGCCCTGCTCTTCGTTGATCTTATCAGCAAAGAAATTCACCAGCAGGGGTATATCCTCCCGGCGTTCATTAAGAGGCGGCACTTTTATGAGGATGACGGCCAGACGATGATAAAGATCTTCCCTGAACTTCTTATCCTCGATCTCCTTTTTAAGATCCTTGTTGGTAGCGGCTATTACGCGAACATCCACCTTGATATCCTTATCGCTACCCACCCGGGAGATCTTGCTCTCCTGCAGGGCACGCAAGACTTTGGCCTGGGCAGACAGGCTCATATCCCCCACCTCATCCAGGAATATAGTGCCCCCGTTGGCTGCTTCAAATTTTCCTGCCCGGTCTTTATTGGCAGAGGTGAAAGCGCCTTTGACATGCCCAAAAAGTTCACTTTCTATTAATTCTGAAGGAATGGCGGCACAATTCACTTCCACCATAGGCCCCGAAGACCGGTCACTTTTTTGGTGCAGCCAGTGGGCCACCAGTTCCTTTCCTGTACCATTAGGACCGGTAATTAGCACCCGGGCATCTGTAGGAGCCACCTTCTCAATAATTTCCTTGATCCTGGCAATGGCCTCAGATTCCCCTATCATTTCAAAATTCTTCCCTACTTTCTTTTTCAAGCGGGTATTCTCTACCACCAGTTCTTTCCTGTCCAGGGCGTTGCGCACCGTATTCAACAGCCGGTTGAGATCTGGCGGTTTTGAAATATAATCAAAAGCCCCCATGCGCATGGTATTGACTGCAGTGTCGAGATCCCCGTGGCCCGAGATCATTACAAAGGGAATTTCAGGTTTAATCTTTTTAGTGGCTTCCAGAACTTCAACCCCGTCCATTTTGGGCATCTTTATATCACAAAGCACCAGATCGTAATCATTGTCTTTGATCTTTTCCATCCCTTCCAGGCCGTCTAAAGCTTCTTCTACTTCATAGGTGTTACTTTCTTCTGTAAGGATCTTCACCAGAACTCTTCTTATGGCTGCTTCGTCTTCAATCAGTAATATTTTTGGCATCTCTATATTTTGAGTTTTAATCCGCTTCGCGCGTAGAACGTATTCGTTTTATTCACCTGGTATACCTCATCTTTATTGGCATCTCTCATGCGTATATCATTCATGAGGGTATAGCCGGTATATAGGTAATATACTAAATGTTTTGTAAAGTTGAATTCATAACCCAAACCTCCCAATACAATGGTCATGGAAATATTTTCTGCCCGTTGCCTGGAACTTTGCAAAAGCCGGTTCTCCTGAATGTTGGCAAAAAACCCGTCAAGGCTAACGAAAGCCTGTAAGCTATTCCTTTCGTTGAAATCATATCGCACATTGGTCTTTGGCACCCCCAGGGTATAAGACCAGGCAGGATGGAACTCCCGGTAATAATTCACTACCGGCACAGGAAAAGGAATTCCTGAAGTTGTGGAATAATGCAGTCCAAAGATCAGTCGCCATGGTTTTTCCGCTGCCGACCATTCTTCGCCGGTCCTGTCTTTGATAAATAACATGGCGCCGGTATAGAGGAGGTCATCATGAATGGGTTTGCCGGTTTCAAAATTAGAAGCGAACATCAAACCTGCCACTGCGGCAAACCGCCAGTCATTCTTCATTTCGAAGGTATACCCCAGGTTGAAACTAAAGGACTGGTACCTATCCAGTTCATTCCGCTTTTCAAAAGGGGTGCGATCCTCAAACTGAAAATTGATGTTTTCATACTCCACCCCTGGAACCAGGTAGTTATCCTTCTCTCCCAGTTTAATAGGAAAATTAAAAAAGGTCCGGAACCGCCGGAATGAATTATCACTATTGGATTGAGGGAAATAGGTATACTCCACCCGGGCCAGGTCTGCAGACTGCCCCATAACCGATTGAGGCAAGGTTCCACAGCCCAACAACAGGCATAAGATCATCAACTTCTTACTCATTTTCTTTCTCTTTTTTCAAAGTCACTGGGCCCTTTTGATAAAAATGCACATCCCGTTGCGGGAAAGGAATGGTAATATTATTAGCCCTGAAACTTTTATCGATTTTAAAACGTATCTGGCTCTTGATCTTTGGGTCCACAAAGCTGTCTGTTACAAAAAAATGAACAGAAAATATCAATGCCGAATCAGCGAAATCATCAAACAGCACAAAAGGGACCGGTTTCTGGGTCACTCCTGCCTGCTCCTTCACACATTCCAGCAGGATCTTTTTCACCTTCTCGGTATCACTGCCATAGGCCACGCCAACCTTAACAGATTCCCGGGTGGTTTTGTGGTTCTGGGTATAATTAAAGATCACATCACTGATGAATTTATGATTGGGAATGATCATCACTTTATCATCCCGGGTCAACAGGTGGGTAGTACGAAGCTTGATATCGATCACCCGGCCAATCCTTCCGTCCATCTCCACAATGTCCCCTACCAAAAGGGATTTATCCACTATGATAAATAATCCGCCAATGATATCCTGAAAAAGTTCCTGCAAAGCCAGCCCCAGACCAACAAAAAGAGCTGCCGAAGCGGTTAGCAGGATGGTGATATTTATTCCCGCGGAACTTAGGGTAATAAGGACAACCGTAAGATACACCAGGTATTTAATGAATTTGAAGACGCTGATGAACTTGAGCTTATCTGCTTCCTCAAGTTTCCGGGTTAAAAAGACCCTGATCCCTTTCAAGACAAGACTGGTGATCATAAAAGTAACCACCACCAGAAGGACCAGGCCTACCGTGATCCTGATCTCCCCACCTCCACTTTCGAAACTCAGCAGGGTGATTCCGAAGAAATCCAGAATACTCCCCCAGATATCCTCTTCGATCACTTCCTTTACCTGTTCAACGCTACCTTGCATGCTTAATATTT